>PUNN01000478.1 GCA_003552605.1 Phycisphaeraceae bacterium | reverse complement strand
GACGCGAAACCGGGTGGCATGGTCAGCGGCTGTCCGCAGGCGATGGCCATGACGGCCTGTGATTGGGGGTTCGCCGCATGGCCATCAGCCGAAGACGGCTGCTGACCATGCCACCCAAGCTACATGCGTTCGCCCTGGCGGACAGGGCAGGGCGAAGGATGCATGACACATGTTGCGGGGTCCAATTGTAGCCAGCCGGTTTTGCGGCTACATGCGTTTGCCCGGGTCACACAGACAAAAGGTGATCTCCTGAGGTAAACGAGGTGGCCGGAGCCGGCAACGAAGTGTCAGCCATCGCTATGCGATGCGGCCACGGCTTTCAGAGCTGCTGAGTGATGGCCACGGAGGCTGCTGGTATACCCGCGGGTCGAGAGCGAAGGTGTGCTGCTCCGCATGGACTCCGGGCAGTTTGAACATCTGCATCTCGAAGGAACGGTCGCCGTCGAGGTGTTCAAGGATGCCATCATGAATGGCCCAGCTACGGCCCCGGGGCGTATGCGTGCTCGCCGGGTCCCGGAAGGGGGTGCTCAGGTCCATCCGCCGCGCCAACACACCGCCGGGGGCGAAGGCGCTGTTGATCTGTATCATGCGTCGTCTGCCGATGACGTAGCCGAAACCGCGACGTTCGTACATCACCGCAACGTGGTAGGTCAGCGGCCGGAGACTGAGGCTGACGTAGCCATGGTCGGTCATGAAGGTCTCGAGTTGCGGCAGCAACTGGTCGAACATGCGCAATCCGCGCCGTACCTGGCCCGGTCCGAGGCCATGGCGCATGGCGGCAAGCTCGGCCTCGTAGTGGCGCGCGGCGGTGCCGAAATACGTCAACGTGCCGTCGGGCAGCCGGTCGGTGTTGAACCGGGGGGCGGTCAGGTCGTTGATGATAATGAAGCCCATCTCAAGCTGGCCGGCGCCGATGTCCTCGAGGTCGAGACTGAGGCAGTAGTCGCCATCGAACGGCTCGGCGGGGATGCGCAGGTGCAGCGCCCGGCCGGGCTCGGGCAGGATGACCCGCATCGCCGCCTCGTTGTCGGCGCCGCCAGCGAGGCGGGGTGAGAGCACCGCGAGGTGATCCCAGCAACGCTGTGGGACGAGGGCGGCGCATCGGCGACGCTGCTCCTCGGGCGGTCGATGTCGCAGGTGGGCCAAGCTCATGGTATCGCGGCCTCGGCTGGGGGCGCGGGTAGCGGGCACAAGCAGATGGCCCTCAGAAATAATACGACACGAAACTCCGTTTTCCAGTCTCCTCGCCATGACAATCCGGCCGAGCCAGCCGCGCGGCCCTCGAAATCCCACAGCCCCACCGTCCCATCCTGCTTCCGCGCCCCTCTGGTTGATTACGCCGGTTTTTGCCGCAAGGAGGATCGCATGAACGTCGCCCTCCAGCCACCGACATTGCCACGAGACGGAAAATTGACTGCCGGAGCGGCGCTGGCTCGCGAGGGGGCAGGGGTAGCCGCAGGGCATGCCCCTGACTCATTCGGGCAATCTTGTTCAGCCACGGCTGGAATCATGCGATCCGCATTCATGGCGGGCTTAAAGCTCCGCGCGGGGGGCACGAGACCGTGGCAAGCCTGGCTTTTTGCATCCTCCGGCAGTCCTCAGCGGGAGGACCTTGGCGCTACCTCCCACACCCTCCACGCGGCCCGATGGTCATGCGAGGCCGCGAGGCGCTCGGGGCGTTCTGAACCCTGGGGCGCCGCATGGCCATCGGCTGCGCTTCGGGGGGCAGCCGTTGACGCAGCCAGCCAACCTTCTCTGGCTGGAAAGGCTCTGGCTGCAAAGGGAGCCGGCGCCAGGTGACATGCGCCCGGTGTTGACCATTGCAGACAAACGCACCTTGACCTGGGTCAATATATGGCTTTAATATTGATAGGTGTAGCTCGGGCCTGTGAGGCATGGTCGCCGCCGGCCCCGGCGGACGCCGGTAGAGACGACAACTGAATTGTCCCACCCGTGGTCGTGGACCATGACCCGGCTCATCCGGTACGATTGGTGGCGGATGCACCTGACCCGTCCGCCAGTCAGTACAGGGCCGGCCCGCCTGAATGGCTCACGGCCGACGGCGGCTGCGCCGCCGCGAAAAGGAGACCCCTCATGGCCAGAAGCAAGGATAGTTGGGGGATTGAAGTCGGGGCCAATGCCATCAAGGCCATGCACCTTGTTCGCGAAGGTGATGAAATCAACCTCGTCGAATACGATGTGCTGCCGTTCAAACGCGTGCTGACCAGTCCGGATGTGGATGCCGATGATGAGATCCAGTTGAACCTGGATCGTTTCATGCAGCGCCACGATCTGAGCAAGAGCACGGTCGTCGTGTCGGCGCCGGGACACAGTGGCTTTGCCCGTTTCGCCAAGCTCCCACCGGTGGAGCCGCGGAAGATTCCTGCGATCGTCGAGTACGAGGCTGTACAGCAGATCCCATTCCCCATCGAGCAGGTCGAATGGGATTATCAGGTCTTTCAGCAGGAGGATTCGCCCGAGGTCGAGGTCGGCATCTTCGCCATTACCAAGGAGAAGGTGCAGGCCATGCTGGCCAACTACCAGACCGTGGGCATGCGGGTTGACGGCCTGACGCTTTCACCACTCGCAGTCTACAACGCGCTGGCGTATGACCGGGCTTTCGACAGCAGTGACACTTCCGGCGTGGTGCTGCTGGACATCGGGGCGAGCAGCACGGATGTGGTCGTGGTTGAAAGCGGTGGCATCTGGATGCGGACGATGCCCATCGGCGGCCACACCTTTACCGAAGCCTTGATGCGCGCGTTCAAGCTCGGCTACGCCAAGGCCGAGAAGCTCAAGCGTGAGGCCGGCACGAGCAAATACGCCCGGCAGATATTCCAGGCGATGCGGCCGGTCTTTGCCGACTTCGTCCAGGAGCTTCAGAAGTCGCTGGGCTACTACCGCAGCCTGAACCGTGATGCCGAACTGACCAAGCTCATCGGCATGGGCTCGACCTTCCGATTGCCGGGGCTTCAGAAGTTCCTCAAGCAGCAACTGCAGATGGAGGTTGAGCGTCTCGATCGTTTCGAGCGGCTGACCGCGCCGGACAAGCAGGAGGCCGAGTTTGCCGAAGCGACGATGAACATGGCCACCGCGTACGGCCTCGCCCTCGAGGGCCTGGAGATGGAGAGCGTCAGCGCCAACATCCTGCCGGCACAGATCATCCGGCAGCGCATCTGGCGGGCCAAGCAGCCGTGGATGGGCCTGGCGGCGGGGTTAATGTTCGTCGCCGCAGGACTCGGCTTTGTCAACCTTAAGCTGGCCGAGCATGAGTACCAGCGGAGCATGAACGCAACGCCGGAGGTGGCCGATATCCAGCAACCGGTCGCCCAGTATGTCGAGAATCGGCTCAATGAACGCGAACGTTTGCAGCGCGATCTGCGTGACAAGCAGGCCGAGGACCCTCGCCCGCGGATCGATGTGCTGCTCGGCCTGGCCGACTATCAGAACATGTGGCCATTGATCATGCACGACATCAACCAGGCGGTGCATGCCCTTGACCCCCATGAGCAGGCCCTCGGGCCGGCTTCGCAGTGGAGTGAGGTGCCGCCCGAGCAGCGAAACCGCATCGTGGTCACCGGGTGGCGCAGCCGATATGTGCCGCCGGCTGCCGCCGACCAGCAGCAGGCTTCCGATCGACAGCAGGATCGTGACCGACCGGCGTCCACTGCTGAAGAGGCCGGGCATTTCGATGTGACGATCACCGGCTTCCATGTCCCTCAGCAGGATGCGGACAACCCCGCCCGTGCCCGGTTCCGTCTCGTGGAGCAATTCCTCAATGCACTGAATAAGGCCCCCGGCCAGCCATTGGTGGCGGGCAACGATGACCTGTTTCAGCGCCCATACCGGGTGGATGAAGATGGCAGCGGGCGCGTACGGGTCGAAGAGTTCAACGAGTTCGATGCCAGCGCGGCGGCCTGGCGGCGGATTCTGGGTCTTGAAGAGCAACCGGAGCAGCAGCGCGACCGTCGCGCCTCCGGTCGCCAGCGCCAGGAGGAGTTCCGCTGGGACATGGTCGAGCGTGACGATCAGCGCCGCGATCGCGAGGATGAGGAGGAAGAACTGGCTCCGCTGCTGCCGCAGTGGCCGAGCATCGATGGGGCCGGCCCCGACAACCACATTACCGTCGCTCCATTCGAACTGACCTGGCGGCTGAAAGTGCTTGACCAGGAAAAGGTGCGCGATCGTCGTTCGCGTCCACAGGCCGATGATCAACCCCGGCAGGCGAGGACCACGCAATGAACTGGATTCGCCATAATCCCATTACCGTCATCGCCGCGGCCGGTGCCGTCGCCGCCCTTGTGCTGCTGGTGCTGCTTATCCAGCAGCGGCCGCAGGCGACCCGCGACATGGAACAGACGCCGCGCGATTTCATCAGTCGGGTTCAGAGCATCCAGACCACGCAGGTTACGCTGCCCGGCGACAAGCCCGAGGATCCGCCGCGCGAGCAAACGCTTATCCCCACTGAGGACCTGATCGAGGTGCTCGAAGAGGTCTACGGCCAGGGCGGACTCGAGGCTTTGGGCATGGAAGCAACCCTTGTCGCCATTAACCGTACCGCCAACCGCGGGCTCGTAATGGAACAGCGCCAAGAGGTACTCGGCAATGATGACTATCTGTCGCGATATCTCGATGGTGATGAGAACCTTACAGACGACATGGTCAGCGACCTGATGGCTGCTGCGCGTAATGCCGGCGCCGGCCGGCACGAACGGCTGCACGGTGATCTGTTTCCCGATACGGGCAACCGCACACCGGAGGTGGTCTTCGGCGAGGCCCACGAGGACGTGCGGCGTGCCATTGGCGGCATGCTCCAGAGCGGGCGGGCCCGCATGCCGGGGCTGCGCGCCGGACCGCGATTTACCGAGGAGCAGCGCGAAGAACTGCTCGAGGAAGTGCGTCGATCGTTCCTGCGCCAAAAAGGCATTCGTGCTGACAATGGCGTCGACCTCGACGAAGCACTGACGCGAGAAGAGCGGCAGGAGTTGCGCCAGCGGCAGAGCACCGAATTACGCAACGCGATAACGGAACGCGCAAAGCGCATCGGCATCTACGCCCAGACCTCGACGTCGCCGAGCGAAACCTTTCCCTTCGCGTTGCCCGAATGGTTCCGCGAGCGCGCACCGGAGTCGCTGGCCGAGGCATGGTGGCTTCAACACGACCTGTGGATCTACCAGGACCTCGTGACGGCCATCGCGGTGGCCAACCGCCTCGATCAAGCCGACAGCAGCCTGGTCGATCAGCCTGTCAAGCGCTTGATCCGGATGCGGGTGCGGCCCGGTTACGTGGGTGCCGGCGGTGCAAGGGGGGCGCTTGTCGGCGAGGATGCCGCTTCTCGCCGCTCCAGCCAGGCCGCTTCGTGGGATGCCAGGCGGGCGGCAACGCCGCGTGCCGCAGGATCGTCCGGTACCCGGTTGGCAGCGACCTGGGATGACGGTGAAGACGCATTCCGCCTGCCTGTCGACTTTGCATTAACGCCGACCGGCCGGGTCACGGCGGGGCCCTTGCCAGCGGAGGATGGAGCGCTTGGTAATGGTGATGGGGAGCGGGTGATCAACCCGCTGTATCTCGTCCGTCATGCAGAGATGTCGGTTGTGGTCGACCAGGAGCATATTCCTGCGCTGCTTGAAGCCATCAACCAGGTGAACCTGATGACCGTGCTGAACGTGAACGTGCGCGCGGTCGACCCCTATGAGGCGCTGGCCAACGGTTTCTGGTACGGCGAGGGCGACTTGATGCAACTGGACCTTGTCATCGAGTCGCTTTGGCTGCGCCAATGGCTGGCACCGGGACCGGACCCTGATGAACATGGTGGATTGATGCCCAAGAGCGTTCGTCAGGAGATCGGAATTGCTGATGATCCCGACCGTGAGGACGACCGCGACGACCAGTACCAACCGCGTCGCGAGCCACGGCCGAGTGGTCGCGATGAGACCCCCTGGGATGAGTTCTGAGGCGCAGTAACCCACTACGGAGTGCAGCCATGAAATTCAAAAAAGCCACCTTCCTCGATCAGCATGTCGAGAAGATCGTCATGGCGGTCGCCGGGCTGTTTGCGCTGATCGTCCTTGTCGTGTTCGTGCTCATGCCCTACCGGGTGGATGTGCCCGAGATCGGTGCCGTCCGTCCGGGAGAGATTGGCAACAGACTTGCCGAGACCGTGAGACAGCTTGAAGAACGTGCCGAGCGCCAGGATGTTCAGGCGCCGGCTGATCCTGAGTACGGCCGGCTGTTCGAACTGGCGCTTGGCCGGCCCGTGCTGCCGCTTGACGAAGAAGGGGCCCCGCGTGTGGAGAGGCCGATTGGCCCCGGCAGACCGGGCCTCGGGCCGGTCGAGCCGACGGTGCGTGAGCCGGAGCGTTACGCACTCGCCACCCCCACCGCGCCGCAGATTGTTGAGGCCAATGTCGGCCGGCATTTTCTGTCATCGCTCGGCGAGGAGGAGCAGGAACTCGAACAGCAGGTGATGTCACTCGTCGGCGGACAGCGCGATTTCACCGGCGTCCACGTGCTGGCGCGGTGGGACTATGCGGAGTGGGTCGAGTCTCTCGAATCACAGGATGTGCCCGCGGACCAATCGCCCATTCCCCAGCGCTGGCGTGAACGTGTGCTGTTTACCGATGCCGAAACTGAACGCCGTCAACCGGTGATCGTGGACGTGGCGCTTGAGCGGGAACGATACGATCCGCAGACCGGCGAATGGACGGACTCCGTGACGATCGACCGGCTGCCGGGTGAGGAGGATTACAACTTCCGTGGCCGACCGGCGGCGGATGAATCCCGCCGCGAGCTTGAGCGTGCCCTGATGGATGCCCAGGCGGCCATCCGTGTCAGCCCCTTTATCCCTGTCGCCTACGAATGGCCGGCGGCGACGATGGACCTCTCCGCAAGCCGCGCTGTGGAATTGCAGCAGGTCAAGGCACAACTCGATGAACTCCGGCAGGAGGCACAGCAGTTGGCCCGGGCCGATGAGGACGAGGTGGAGGACATACGGCGGCGGTTCAACCGGCTGGTGCAGCGACACAACCGCATCGTCGAAGAATTCCGCACTGTGCTGTACCCGCCTGATACTGCCGTCCGTGCCCGGGATGAGCAGCGTCGGCCGGGGCAGCAGCGTCGGCCGGAGCAATTCGAGCCCCGCCGGCGAGACATTTGGGATGAATTCGACGAACGCTCGCAGCGCCCCGGTGGTGATCGTGCCGCAAGTCAGCCACGTATGGCTGAACGTCCGGCTCGGGACAGCCGATCAAATACGCGGCTGGTGGCGATGGACCATGCCCAGGCCAGCCCGTGGGATGAAGGCATGGAAGAGCGCGGTGGTGGTTGGGATGAATTCGAAGAGCGTCCTGAAGAGCGCCGGCCGGATGAGCGACGTCCTCAACAGCGCCGGCCTCAACAGCAGCGCGGTGTTGACCTGCAACCGGAGGAGCAACTGCGCGAGTTTGTGGCCAACCCCATTCCGGATCGACCCGATTCGGAGTTGATCGACCCGGAGGCCGGCCAGATGGAACTGTGGACTCATGATGCGACGGCCCGGCCAGGGCAGCGCTATCGCTACCGCATGGTGGTCAGTGTGTTGAATCCGCTGTTCGACCAGGCGGAGGCCCTTCACGAAGACCAGCAGCCTTTGGCCGAGGAACTCGGGGTGCGCTCGGAGGCCAGCCCGTGGCAGGAGGTGGAGCTCGATCCGCAGCATTACTACTTCCTCGTGGATACAGGCGGGCAGACGGCGACGTTTGAGATATGGCAGATCCTTCAGCGGTTCTGGCGCGGTCATGAATTCCGCGCATCTGCGGGTGACCCGGTCGGTGGTGAAGCCGAGGTGGCCGGGCAGCAAGTGGAGCTCCGCGTGCCCGTAATGCTTGTTGATGTGCTCGCCGCGGGCGATGATCGCGATGGTGGCGGGGCGCAGGCCATTCTCGTGGACACGAGGGATCAGCAGGTGAAGGTGCGCGATGCTGCGCGTGATGAGCAGTCACCCGACCGCATCCGGCTGAAGATGCTCAACGAGGCATGGCAGGCCGCAGCCGGCGATCCGCAGCAGCGTGAAGCGGCCCGCTCCGGACGCTGAGCGGGGTGCATGGCGTTTCCCACGCACCCTGTTATGATTCCAAGTGGGTAGGGTGGCATGGTCAGCGGGCTGTCTTCAGCCCGATGGCCATGCGAGTCCCAGGGGAAGCGACGGCAGGGCGAACGCATGTAGCTCTTGGGTGGCATGGTCAGCAGCCGTCTTTACGGGGGCGGCTGATGGCCATGCGGCGAACCCCCAATCACAGGCCGTCATGGCCATCGGCTGCGGACACCCCCGGAAGCCGCTGACCATGCCACCCGGTTTCGCGTCTACATGCGTTTGCCCTGGCGCCCACGGAGCGCCCGGCCCACCCGGAGCCGCATGGCCATCGGCCGCGGACGGCCGCTGACAATGCCACCCCTTGCCGAACCGCGGCGCGTGTCATGCCCCCCGCTGAGCGATGGACCTGCCCGATGGTGTTGAAGCGATTGGGCGCTCAGTTGGTGTGGGTTATACCCCCCGGATGCCGAAGAGGCCGATGGCACACCAGGAATTGCCGATCCGGTCGGTAATGTTGAAGCCGCGCACGGCCGGGGCCGCCACGGGGTAGCCGCGGTCGAGGCAGCGCCGGTGCCACGCCAAGAGGTCATGTTCGGCGACCTCACGGTCGGCGGTGAACAGCACCAGCAGCAACCCGCCATTCATGATGCGGCTGTCGGTCCATAACTTTTTGACGTCTGCGGTCACGGGGGCGAAAAGCTCAGCGCTGTAGCGGCGGAACGGGCCGCCAGTCTCAAACTGCGCCACCGTCTTGACCTCGAGCCAGTAGCTTTCCTCGGGGTCCGCGGCGGGCTGGCTGTCGAAGAGTGTCCCCTTGACCTTCGGATCGCGCAGGGGCAGTCCCTCCGGTGCCGGCGTGAGCACCAGATCGCACCGCTTGCCTTCGCTGCGCCGCGGCCGGGACTCATCATCGGGGTAGCGCTGTTCCGGCCAGATGCCCCAGCCGCGGCCACGAAGGGCCTGCTGGATCAGCGGATGCAGGCCGAGTTCATCGAGCGCATCGAAGCCGTACACGGCCTGCTCGAGGTCATCATCCCGGGCACGCTGCTGGAGGCCTTCGGCCACGGCGTCGGCGATGTCGGCGGTGGACCATTTCATGAGGGCATCCATGCGGCAGAAAGCCTACCAGTCGAACAGTTCCCCGGTGATCGCCTCGACAAGATCCTTGATGGTGACGACACCGATCGGCCGGCCGCGCTCATGCACGATTGCCATGTGGATGCGGTTGCGCTGAAGCTTGCGAAGTGCGGTGCGAACAGGCACGCTCCGGTCGAACCGCTCCGGCTCGCGCACGAACAGGCTCAGGGGTGGGGGCGGCTGACGGTCGGCAAGCAGCGTCTCAACGGTGTTGATCACACCCTGGACCTGACCTTCGTGGTCCACTACCGGGAATCGCGAATGTCCGGTCTGTTGCGAAAGTGTCCATGTCTCGGGGACCGTCTGGTCACGTCGGAGGGTATGCACCTTCGACCAGCGGACCATCACATCCGCCACGCTCATCTGCCCGAGCGCGAGTACCCGTTGAGCCATTTCCTGCTGCTGATCGCTCAGCAACCCCTTGCCCACGCCTTCCTGCATGAGGGTGAGCATGCGGCGGCGGGGATGCGTGGGCAGGCCGGCGCCGGGCAGGCCCAGCAGCCTTGACATGGTGGTGGTCAGTGCCAGCACCAGCGGCAACGCACCGCACCAGGTCAGCAGCCGGCGGGTCCATTCCAGCAGCGTCCCGCAGCGGTAGGTCAGCCGGTCGGTGTGAGCGGCAAACAGATCCTTGGGCAGGGTTTCACCGAAAATGAACAGCAGCGGCGTTACGATGGCTACGTTGAGCACCACCATCTGCCATTCACCGTAGGAGCTGCGCTCCAGCAGCAGGCCGACACCGGCGGTGCCGAGGTAGTTGGTCAGATTGTTGCTGATCAGCAGGGCGGCAAGCATTGCCGTCGGGCGATCGAGCAGTTTGCGGAGCGTACGGGCATCCGGCCGCCCATGGTGATCGAGCACGTGCAGCCGAACCCGGTTGAGCGTGTAGGCCCCCGTCTCGAGTCCAGAGAAGAGCGCACTGCCGATGAAGCCGACAAGTATCATGAGCCAGACGAGCAGCAGGACGGCATCCATCAGCGTCCCTCCCGCGCCGAGTTTGAGCCGGTGCTGCCGGGTGTCCGGGCCCGTGGTTCATCGATCTCCTCGTTGTCCGGCCGCAGCAGGCGGACGATCAGCGTGTCGATGCGCCGGCCGCGCATCTGTTCGACTTCGACCTCGACATTGGCGAGGCGCACCCGGTCACCGCGCCGCGGTACGCGCCCAAACTCGGCCATGACGAGACCGCCGAGGGTGCTTATGCCGCTCTGCTCGAGCGGCAGGCGGAACCGTTCGGCCCATTCGCCAGCCGGCAGGGCCGCGTTGACACGGAAACGGTTGGCCTCGATCGGCTCGATCAGCCCGCCTTCGCCGGTGGCATAGGGGCCGGCGATGTTGCCAGTGAACTGCTCGACGATGTCCTCGAGGGTGACCAGGCCGGCCGTGCCCCCGAACTCATCGACAACGATGGCCATCGGATTGCCGCTTTCGCGAATCTGGCGCAGGGCATCTTCCACCCGCGCCACCGCAGGGATGAATTGAGGGGGCTTGAGGATCGGTTCAAGCTGTTCGACTGATTGGGGGGCATGCAGCAGCAGTTCCCGGCTGTTGACCACGCCTCGGACGTGGTCGAGTCCCCATTCACAGATGGGGACGTGTCCGAGCCGCGTTTGCTGGATGTGGTTGTAGAGCGCTTCTATTGGATCATTGAGATCGTAAGCCTTCACGTCCACGCGTGGGACCATGATGTCGCCGAGCTTCACCTGAGACAACTGAAGCACCCCCTGGAGCAGTTGTTCCTCATCGGTATCGATAATGCCGCGCTGCTCGCTGAGTCGCAGCAAGGCCTGAAATTCTTCCGTGGACAGGTCGGACGGCCGGTGTCCCGGGTCGATCAGCCGCGCCAGCGGGGTGATGATGATGGCGTTGACACTGCCACGCAACGGAGCGATCCCTCGGTGGATCAGCAGCAGGGGCACGGCGGTCACGCGGGACCAGGCCAGCGTGTTGCGGGTCGCCACGAGCTTGGGAAAGACCTCGCCCAACATGATGATGCCTAGAAGTGGCAGCACACTCGCCGCCGAGACGATCCATCCCGAAACCTCGTGGACATCGGCAAGCCGGATCAACAGCAGCGTGCTGATGACGAAATAAAGCACGTTCACCGCCATGTTTCCCATCAGCAGCGTGATCAGCAGTGAGCGTGTCTCGCTCAGCAGCGTGACGATGGCGCGGCCGGCGATGCCCCCGCCGCGCTGCTGTTGAAGCCGGTCATGACTCGAAAGGCTGAACAGCGCCGTCTCCGACCCTGAGAAGAAAGCACTGCCGACAAGCAAGGTCGGCAGCAGCAGCAGGAGGATCACATCGGTGAGCACGAGGGGCGCCACAATCCGACAGTGTAGAAACGCCCCGGTGTGGCCACAAAGCAGGGCGTCTCTGCCCTCGATCATGCAGCGGCGCTGTGCCGGGCAGAGCGGCACGACGGCACAGCCGGGACAGCGGGCACCCGGTTCATTTGTGTAACTACATCAGCGACAGTCATTTGCACCTGATGGCTTGCCCATCAGCCGCATCGCCGCGAGCCGGGGATGGGGGCGTTCGCGTGGAGGTACTCGATGGCGCGGTGCTGGGCGTTAGCCAGGGGGAGGCCTTCAAGGTCGTTCAGGTGTCGCCATGTCCCCGTGGCGGGCTGGAGTCTGCCACGGTGGCACCTTGTCCACCAGAGATGAAAAGCGATCGTGCGATGGGTCGTCACGTGAGTGAACCGGTACGTGGCCGCGGGCGGGTCGACCTCGAGGCCGAAGCGCTCCCGAACCCATGTGGCCAGCGCGGCGGGCTCTGCGGCTTCATCCAGCGTTTCATGCACCGGCAATTGCCACATGCCGCCCCAGAGACCATCGTCCGGCCGTTGCTCGAACAGATACCGCCCGCCGCGCTCGATCGCCACGATGTGATGGGTGACCGGCTGTGGGGGCTTGCGCCTCCGGCGCCTTGGTAACTGCGTGGTGAGCCCCTCGGCGCGAGCCCGGCACAGGTCCTTCAGCGGGCAACGCTGGCAGGCGGGGCTTCGGGGGGTGCAGGTGGTGGCCCCGAGTTCCATCAAGGCCTGGTTGAAGTCACCGGGCCGCTTTCTCGGTAGCAGCAGCGCGGCGAGTTGCCACAGATGATTCTGCGTGGGCGTTTCATCGATGATTGCCCCGATCGCTTCCAGCCTGGCCAGCACGCGAGCGACATTGCCATCGAGCACGGGTTCCCGCTGCTGAAAGGCGATCGATGCGACAGCGCCAGCCGTGTACCGGCCGACGCCCGGCAGTGCGGTCAATTCGGCGGCCGTCATGGGTATCCGCCCGGCGTGGCGCTGCACGACCTCCCGGGCGGCCCGGTGCAGGTGGCGGGCGCGGCGGTAGTAGCCCAACCCCTGCCACAGGCTGAGTACCCGCTGCTCATCGGCCGCAGCGAGGTCGGCAAGGGTCGGGAACGCCTCGATGAAGCGATGGAAGTAGGCGATCACCGTGGCCACCTGTGTCTGCTGCAGCATCGCCTCACTGACGAGCACGTGATACGGATCGACCACCCCCTCATCTTCCGGACGGGCCGGGGCGGCCCGCCATGGCAGCCGACGGGCGTTTCGGCGGTACCAGGTGAGCAGGCGCCGCCGTACCGCCGCACGCCGGGCGGGGGCGGGGGCCGGGGCAGCG
>PUNN01000367.1 GCA_003552605.1 Phycisphaeraceae bacterium | reverse complement strand
GTCGCGGATACGATTATTGAAGGCCGCATCCACCGCGTGGAGCGTCGTCTGTTGAGCCGGCAGGTCCGCGCTGGACTGCCCCAGGAGCTCGAGGTGGCCGTCACGCTGGATTTCGAGTGGAAGGACCAGCGCAGCGGCGAGATGATCCGCCAGCGACACGGGTTTACCCGGGTGGGCCGGTTCATCGCCGCCGGGCCGGTCGCCGAGCGTGACGCCAGCGGCCTGATGCAGGCCTCGGACCGCATTGCCGAGGCGATCGTGGCGACGATGAGCCTGGACTGGCGCCGGTGACCGTAACCGGCATCCCGCCTGCGATGAGTCTGCAACTTGAACAAATGGGCGGCGTGTTTCGCGCCGTCAGCGCGATCCACGGCCCCAACCGCCGCAATCCCCCCGTGGCCACCCCGACTGAAGTGTACGGTGGGGCCGGCTTAAGGAGTCTCGATGTCAAACAGTGGCCGGGATAACGACCCGCAGCGTCCCGAGCAGGATCCAGAGCAGCGCAACGGTGAGAAGAAGGATGATGGCAAGCAGAAGCCACCGAACTTCGTCTCGCAGGGCGCCATGGGATGGATTCTGGTCGGGGGGCTGTTGATTCTGCTTCTGGTGCTGTTCACGCAGGCCCAAGGCCGTGCCGAGTCGGTCAGTTGGCGCACGTTCATGCAGCACGTGGAAGCCGGCGACTTCGAGGGCGCGATCGTTCTCGAGAGTACCCGCGCTGTGGGCAAGTTGAAATCCGAACTGCGTGGCACCGAGGTCGACAACGGCCGCGGCGGCAAGCTCATCAGCGTCGAGTTTTCCAGCAAGACCAACCCGGTCATCTTCGAGCGCCTCACCGAAGCGGGCGCCGATCTTGAGCCCGAGTCGGACGGAGCGGGGCTCTGGCTGCTGTTTCTGTACTGGGGGCCGTTCATCCTCCTGGCGCTGCTGATCTGGTTCTTCGTCATTCGCGGGATGCGCGGCGCCGGTGGCGGGGCCGGCATGCTCGGCAACTTCGGCCGCAGCAAGCACAAGGTTACGACCAAGGAGCACTCGAACGTCACACTGAGCGATGTGGCGGGCATCGAGGAACCGAAGGAAGAAGTGGTCGAGATCGTCGAGTTTCTGAAGAATCCCAAGAAGTTCCAGCGGCTGGGCGGGCGCGTGCCGCGCGGGGTGCTGCTGATCGGCGATCCCGGCTGCGGCAAGACGCTGCTGGCCAAGGCGGTGGCCGGCGAGGCGGATGTGCCGTTCTACTCGATCTCCGGCAGCGACTTTGTCGAGATGTTCGTCGGCGTGGGCGCTTCGCGCGTGCGTGATCTTTTCAAGCAGGCGAAGGAGAACTCGCCCTGCATCATCTTCCTCGATGAGATCGATGCGGTCGGGCGCAAGCGCGGCGGCGGCTTTTCCAGCGGCGGCCACGATGAACGCGAGCAGACGCTCAACGCCATCCTCGTCGAGATGGACGGGTTCGATACCAGCGACCAGATCATCGTCATGGCCGCGACCAACCGTGCCGATGTGCTCGACCCGGCATTGACGCGGCCGGGCCGGTTCGACCGGCAGATACACGTGCCGCTGCCCGATGTGCGGGGCCGTGCCGAGATTCTTTCGGTCCATACAAAGCGGGTGCGGATGGGGCCGGATGTGGACCTCGAGAAGCTCGCCCGCGGCACACCCATGTTCTCCGGCGCCGACCTTGCCGCCATCATCAATGAAGCTGCCATCGGGGCCACGCTTCAGGGCAAGGACTACGTCGAGCAGACCGACCTTGAAGAGGCGCGTGACAAGGTCAAGTGGGGGCGGGCGCGAAAGAGCCACCGTGTGGATGAGGATGAAAAGCGGGTGATCGCCTACCACGAGGCCGGCCATGCACTGGTGATGTATCACGACCCCAACGCCGAGCCGCTGCACAAGGTCACCATCATCCCGCGCGGACAGGGCCTTGGCGTCACCATCCCGCTGCCGGACAAGGATCGCCACCTGTGGAAGCGCGAGCAACTGCTTGCCCAGCTCCGGGTGACCTTCGGCGGCCGCATTGCTGAAGAGCTCGAGTGTGATGACATCTCCAGCGGGGCCGCGATGGACATCCGGCAGGCCAGCAGCATTGCCCGGGCGATGGTCACCGAATGGGGCATGAGCGAGAAGCTCGGCTTCCTGCTCTACCGCCGCGAGCAGGGCAACAGCCCCATGGAGATCGGGGAGCGCCCCTACAGTGAAGAGACCGCCCGGGTGATCGACGATGAGGTGCGGGCGATCATTGACACCACCTACGCCGAGGCCCGCAACATCATCATCGAGCACCAGGAGCAGTTGACTGCCGTGGCCGAGGCCCTGCTGCGCTACGAGACGCTCACCCGCGATGAGGTCGAGCGGCTGATGAGGGGCGAGCGGCTCGACAAGCCGACGGTGGGCGACCTGCTGAAGGCCGAGAAGCGCAAGTCCCAGCCCCAGACCCGCGCGGGCGAGAGCAAGAGCGATGAGTCCGACGATGAGCCCGGTGTCGTGCCGTCCCCAGCGTGATGCGGCCGGTGTCCCACACCCCCCGGCCCCGCATGGCGAGGCGGTGCGGCCGGAAGATGGCCGCCCCGGGAGGAGGACCGAAGGGGGCCGTTTTCGCAGCCAGGCATCGTCGGGACGGCTTCCCTTGCTAGACTGAAGAGTATGAGACGCATTCTCCGACCTACCGCGTTGGTGCTCACCCTGGCGTGCCTGCTGGGGCTGTCGCTTGCGGTCGCCGGCTGCAACCAGCAGCGGCTGTATCCCGAGCAGCAGCAGTTCTCGCAGTTCGACCGGTATCACCTGTTGCGGGGCGAGGAG
>PUNN01000159.1 GCA_003552605.1 Phycisphaeraceae bacterium | reverse complement strand
GGCTGTCCACCGCCGGCCACGAATGTGACCGCGAGCACTGTCGCCACAAGGGCCATCATCGCTGCTCTTGTCGTGTTCTGAAGCATGGTGGACGCCTTTCGGCAAGCCGGAGCTTCGGTCCCGGCGTGAGGGCCTGGGGGGGCCGGGGGGCCGAGCGCCTCGGGGACTCGCATGGCCATCGGGCTGAAGACAGCCCGCTGACCATGCCACCCAGGGTCAACACTTCGCGGCGCGTGTCATGCACCCGATCAAAGGCAACTGCCTGCACTGAATGGATGCTCTGATGCGAGTATCCTATGGGGGGTATGAAGGCCGCGGCCACCCTGAACGATGGAGATACCAAGATGACCCGCAAACAGCCAAAAGACCGGCCGGCCGGGGCCGCCAATCCGTGCATACGCGATGCGCTTGATGCGTTTCTCGAAGCGCAGCGCCAGCGCCTCAAACCGGCCACGATGCGGAAATACGAAGGTGCCATTTCCCTTCTTGCCCACTACATCAATGATTACGGTACCGATGACCTGACGGGCGAGCAGAAGGCGCTCTGGGAACGTGCCACCGATCGTGGACTCCGTGAATCGCCCGGGGTATGCGACCTGGTCGGCCCCGATCATATCCCCGGGCACCTGCATATGTTCCTCAACTATTTCATCGTCCGAAAGGTCATGTGCGGGGCAGACTTCAAACGCACGGCGGGCACTGTCGCCAAGAAACTCGGCAACTGGCTCTACGAACAGGGCTACATCGATGCCCTGACGGCCGCGGACACCATCGAGACCGGCGGCCAGGCAACCCAGCAACTGCCGGCGACTCACAGGCTTCTGGACATGCTCGCCCAGCATGCCGATGAGATGTTCGCCGACAGCGAGAACGTGATCGAGGATTACTTCGAGATCAGCCGCATCGAGCGCGGCCGGTTGCACCTCATCGGCCTCGTGACCTCGGACGAAATCAAGCTGGCCCTGCCCACAGCGCTCACCGATCAATGCCGCGAGGGCTGGACCATCGCCGGCGCGATCGCCCCGAAAGGCCGCGGCTGGCGCCTCGTGGACGTATGGAACGTGTATCTGTAGCGCGGCATTGAACTGTCCGCGGCTGCGAAGAAGCCGCCGCGGCACTTCCGGCTGTACTACTGCCTGCTTCTGCCGTTACCAGTCCTGTTTCACGGCATATCCAAGCGAATGTGGCAGCAGCATGCCGGCGACCATCCCGGCCATCATCAGCAGGTAATGTCCGATCTGGGCGATGGCGGGTTCGGCATCGCTCAGCCATGCCACCGCTGCGCTCGAGCCGATGCCCATCCCCACCACCATGCCGGGCACGCCGATGAAAAGCATGCCACTGCAACACCACTTGCGCCACGACCATGGCTGCGGCCTGTAGCGCAGCAGGAACATCGCCGGCACACCGAGGGCAAGCATGCCGGTGTTCATCCACGAAAGCAGTGCCACCGGCCCACCATCTCCCCCGGCACAGCAGGCGCTCGCGCCAGCCGCCGCGCCGCCTGTGAACCCGAGATCGGCCCACCAGCCAAGGTTCATCCCGAAGCCGCCAAGGGCAACCATCGACCATGTCATGTCAGCCCATGGCGGCAATTTCCGGGCCTGACTGACGATCCAGCCGCCGCTGACGGCAAAGAGCATCAACAGCGCTGCCATCTCGAGCACGCCAAGCCCTGCAATCGCCGCGAGCACCGCGCCCCCACCCGCCCATGCGAGCAACTGAACAGTCTGGATACCGCTCAGCACGCCCGGCCGTTGCAGCGGCAGTGCGGGGGCAACCTCTTTCAACGGCGCCGGTGCCGCTGCAGGGCCAATACCGCGGGCACCAGCAGGCCAGCCCGCATGCCCTTCCCGTTCAAGCTGCTCATCGAGCCGGGCTGTCAAAGCGAAGCTGCGCCAGCTTACCAGAACACTGCTTGTCGCCATCAACAGTGCCGCGGCGATCGGGTGAAGCACACCAGCCATGGCCAGGATGATGCCGGTGATGTTGTAACTGACGGCCCACAGGAAGTTGCTGCGGATGACCCGCACGCCGCGGCGTGCAAGCGCCACCGCGCGCGGCAGCAGCGTCAGGTCGCCCCCGTAGAGCGTGGCATCGGCGGCATGCACCGTCACATCCGATCCACCATCGAGGGCGATGCTCGACCACGCCGCGCGCATCGCCGCCGCATCATTCAACCCATCGCCCACAAACACCGGCCGATTCGGCTCGCCGCGGGTTTGGCCATCACGGCGGCACTGCTCCACGTGCTCAACCTTCTGCTCCGGTGACATCCTCGCGTAGACCGGCAAACCTTCAAACATCGATGCGGCGGCAGCGCGGCGATCACCGGTGAGCACGTGCTGCCGCAGGCCGAGTGAGCTGAGCAGTTGAAGTGCAGGCTGCACCGACTCGCGAACCCGTTCTTCCAGTCCCACAAGCATCGCCACACAGCCATCGGCGGTGACGGTCACCCCTTCATCAGTGCGAAGAATCTCGATACGGACAGGCCCATCCTTCACGCAGGCCATCCGCACCTGCGCCGCCACACCACGGCCGGGCAGCGCTTCTACGGTTTCGATGACCACCGCGCGATCTGCTTGATCCACTTCACCATCAAGCGTCTGAAGCGCCCGTGCCACCGGGTGATCGTGCCGCCGTTCGATTGCCGCCACGGCGGTCAGCAAGGCCGCCCGGCGCTCGGGCGAATCCCAGGGCGGGCGCATGTCGATCCGCCCCACGCGCAATGTCTGATCGCCAAGTGTGCCTGTCTTGTCGAAAATGACCGAACCGGCCGCGGCGAGCCGTTCCACCGCC
>PUNN01000242.1 GCA_003552605.1 Phycisphaeraceae bacterium | reverse complement strand
CATCCTCGGCCTCGACCACGCCCGGGAGGTGGCCACCGGGGTGGGCAGACATTACGAGGCCCTCTACGGCGATCCGGACCGGATCAGAGGGGAGGGCATCTGATGAACGAGGCCGGCAGTACATCCCCTTCCCTGTCACCGCCGCCGATCACCGTGCCTGTACGGGATGTGGTGCTCAGCGGCATTCAGCAGCAGCTGCCGCGGCTGCGCCATGAATATCCGCAGATCATCTACGCCCGCCAGCACCTGCTGGAGAACGTGCTGCACATCCTCCGTGGGTTGTCCGATCAGCTCGAAGCCAACGGCCAGGCCACCGTCCGCGAGGCTGTCAATGACCGCCGGGCCGATGTGCATCGGCTGAAGCGAAGGGGCCTGCTCGGGGCGACCGGGGACTGGTACCCCGAACCGGTCTGGCAGGGCGTGCAGGCGGTGGTTGAAACCGCCATCACCCTGCTGGAGACATCCCACCCCTCAACGGAACTGACTGATAAGCTTCAACGGCTCATCGACGAACTGGAACAGGACGTGTGACGGTGACGCCTATCCTGAATGAAAAGAATCCACGCCCCCACGGAGAACCTTCAATGCTGATCAACCTTGATAATCACGAACGTGCTCTGCTCTCGACCGCCCTGCGGCAATGGGCGGACCATCCCCATACCGAGGCATCCCCGGCCGAGACCGAAGCACTGCGTGCCAGGCTCGAGAATGGCACCGCCGCCGAAAAGCCCATCCTCGGCATCTGCATCGAGGGCGGGTTGGTTCAGGACCTGCTGACCACCCGGCCTGATGTCTTCGATGCCATCACGCTGCTCGTCATTGACTTCGATCCACCCTCGGACCTGGACCGCCCGGAGGTGGCCCCGGTCGAGTTGCCGGACGGTCGGGTGCGACAGGCCGCGATCACCGGACGGGATGCCCGCCGCGAGTTCATCGACCTGGGGCGGCTGGCCGGATCGGCCGCGGCTGAGCCGGGTGGAGGCGAAGGAGGTGTCCCTTCCATCAGCGGCGACCGGCTCAATGAGCACCTGCACGATCTGCGGGCCGGGATCATCCGGCGGATATGCGAACTGCTGGAGCAGATGCCCGAGCGGCGGGTGCGTTTCCCCGGTCAGGGCGTGCGCACGTTGGGCCCGCTCGAAGAGGATGGCCCGCATGTCGAGATGCTCGAACGGGCCGGCGATGGATTGAAGGCCGAGGTCTACCTGCCGGGAGAGCCGGTATGGGAATCGTGGGACACCGGCATGCTGCAGGAGATGCTCGGTATCGAAGCGTGGAGCCGGCTGCTGACGGCCGTGGAGGAGTTACGGTCGGCTTCAAGCACCACCGCGTGATCGAGACATGCTGGCCGGGGTTCGCCCGGACTGGAGCCAGAAAGGAGCGTGAGGTCATGCAGAAGCGATACCGTTTGCATTGCACGCTGAAGGTCGAGCTTGACCCGGAACAGGTCGAACATGACCGCTTTGATCCGCACCAGTTGATCCGCCACGTGTTCACTCTCGCCCGGACCCGTGCCGAGGAACTGGTGCAGGGCGGCGACAGCGATGCCTTCGATGCCGGGTTGATCACCAATTCGAGCCTGGAGCATGTCGAGGGCATGCCCCTGGATGAGACCGAAGATTGCGATGCGTAGGTTGGCTACGGCGGTGATGGGGGCTGAGGAGCAGCACCGTCCCCGGCATCCAGTGCCCTCGATGCCTACCTGACGATTGGCCTCCACAACGAAGTGCCGTGCCATGGCTCAACGTTCGATCCCCCGGTTTGAATCGCGCGAAATCGACAGCGTCCGTTTTCGACCGGACGATCGCTATGTGGTCAGCCTGGCCGGCTTCACCTGATGCGCCAACGCGAAGGTGAGCCCGCGATCGATCACGCTTCCTCCGGCTGACCCGCGACACCAACTTCACCATCGATCTGTCGGGGAGTGGCCATCGGGCTGGTGCTGTTGCTGCGCCCGCCCGGTGCCCCCATCCATCCATCGGAATCACCACCACAACTTCAAGGGCCGAGGACGGCCCTGCGGGAGACAAGATGACGCTGACACTGCACCCGGTCACGATCACCCGGGCACGGGCGTTCGTGAACGAATACCACCGCCACCACCGTGCCCCACCAGGCGGCCTGTTCGCCATCGGGGCGGCTCGTGAAGGAGAGAGCGAACTCCAGGCCGTGGCCATCGTCGGCAGGCCCATCTCGCGGATGCTCGATGATGGTCTCACCGCCGAGGTGACCCGTCTGTGTGTCCGCGATGGTGTGCCCAACGCCTGCTCCATGCTCTACGCCGCCTGCTGGCGTGCGGCCCGGGCGATGGGCTATCGCCGGCTGGTGACCTACATCCAGGACACCGAGCCCGGCATCACACTCCATGCCGCCGGCTGGCGGGAGGTGGGCAGAGCCGGTGGCGGCCGCTGGTCACGGAAGAAACGACCACGCCCGGACAACCACCCCACACAGAAGAAGGTGCGGTGGGAGATGAGCGCCTGACCGGGCCCGGTCGGGCCTTCCACCGCTGACGTCCCCATTCTTCCAACAATCCTCCATTGCACAAGGAGCACGACTGTGAGTCACATTGTCACGATCCAGACCCAGGTCCGCGATCCGGCGGCCCTGGCTGCGGCCTGCCGCCGGATCGGGATCGCTTCACCCGTCGCCGGCAGGGCAAGGCTCTTCAGCGGCGAGGCCAAAGGCCTGCTGGTGAACCTGCCCGGCTGGCGATACCCCGTGGTGGTCGACACGCAGGCCGGCGACCTCAAGTACGACAACTACAACGGCCGCTGGGGCGAGCAGACTCAACTCGACAGGCT
>PUNN01000476.1 GCA_003552605.1 Phycisphaeraceae bacterium | reverse complement strand
TGGGCGGAGAGGATGAACTGCCGCTGGCACAGATGCTGCGAGGTCTGCAGCTGAGTGCGCGCGCGGGAGGCACCGAGTGGAAATATTATGAGCCCGCGATGAGTCGGCTGGCCGAGCTGCTGGAGCCAGACGAAGGACGCGAAGTCATTTCAGTCGCCGGCGATCGCTGGTGGCTTGAGATTGGGCCTGTGGATCTGGGCGGCAAATTGGTCACCGTGCAGCGTGGGAACGACCTCATCGCCGCGATCGCGCCACGAGACGATGGCCGATTGCGCGTCGCGGTATTTCGCCCGCTGGACGCCAAGAGCGCGGAGTACTTGACAGGCCTGGGGCAGGTTCCGCACCCCGACCACGGAGTTTGCATGCGTGAAAACAACTGGGAGTACGCGCTCGACTGTTCCGCTGGGAACGGCAACTATTACGCGTTTGAGCGCGGCGAGGCTTATCTGTCGTACTGGGAGAGAGGTCTCGGCATCAGTCGGGATGGCACAGAGGTGCCCGAGTGGCGCATGCAGATGAACCTTCTGGCCCGCCCGGCCGCGCAAGTGGTGGTCGATCTGGGCGTTCATCATTCCTTTGGCAAGAACGATGGACCGGAGGCAGACAACGTGATCGAGAACGCTCAGCCGGAAAATGCGGCGCCTCCGCCAGCCTGGCGCAGCAAGCGCCAGCAGCGGCGTACTGTCCAGGCGCGCTTTATGGGGTGTCTATTGGGCGGTGCAGTCGGAGATGCACTGGGTGCGCCGGTGGAGTTCATGAGCCGGGCCGAGATCCTCCGGCGCTTTGGACCGAGCGGCATTACTCAGTACGCGCCGGCTTACGGTGGCCTGGGCATGATCACCGACGACACGCAGATGACCCTGTTTACCGCCGAAGGGCTGATCCGAGGCTGGGTGCGTGGCTGCTTCAAGGGCATCACCAGCTACGCCGGCGTGACGGCGCACGCCTATTTGCGCTGGCTGCAGACCCAGGGCGAGCGCCCTAACCATAGCATCGCCTTCGGCGTTAACGAGCCTGGCTGGCTGTTCCAGCAGCGCCAGCTACACAGCCGACGTGCGCCCGGCAACACCTGTCTGTCCGCCCTGCGGGCGATGAGGTCTCTCGGAGAGCCGGCTCGAAACGACAGCAAGGGCTGTGGCGGCGTCATGCGAGTTGCACCCGTCGGGCTGTTCGCGTGGCGCCTGCGCCAGCATCAATCGCCCGAGGATGCTTTCCATCTGGGCGCCGAGCTGGCCGGGCTGACACATGGCCATCCGACAGGAGCTCTGACCGGTGGCGTGCTGGCGGTGCTGATCCTGGCGCTGACCGACGGCGCGCCACTACCCGAAGCAGTGGCAGTTTCCAAAGCCCTGCTCCGGAAAGAGCCGGGCCACCAGGAAACGCTGCGGGCGATCGAGATGGCTGAGGCACTTGCGAATTCCGGCATGCCTCATGCAGAGGCCATCGCCGAGTTGGGCCAAGGCTGGATCGCGGAGGAAGCGCTCGCAATCTCCGTCTACTGCGCACTCGTCGCTCGTAGCTTTAAGCATGGCGTCATCCTCGCGGTGAATCACGACGGTGATTCCGACTCGACCGGCTCGATCGTCGGAAATTTGCTGGGCGCGATGCACGGCGTGAAGGCAATCCCCGAAGAATGGCTGGAGCCGTTGGAAGTTCGGGACGTCATTACGGAGCTGGCGGAGGACCTCTACGCATTCAAGGATTGGGAAATCGGCGAGTACAGCCTAAACCACAATCTGAACCAGCGGATTTGGCAGAGGTACCCGGGTTTCTGACTTAACACCAAGCAAACACTCGGCGAGTTTAGGTGTCATGACAGCTCATCGCATCGGGCATGCATATCCCTTTTCGTTCCCCTTCGCGACCATCCACCGCTTCGCGGCGGATACGAGGTAGTACGAGAAGCGGTGCCCACTTCCGGGGCAGCGCGAGCCGATATTCAGAAGATACCTTGCACCTCCACCAGATCCCGCACGTACTCCTCCTGAAGCTGGTTTTCGACCGTCCCCGGCCGCGTACGACGCACCCGGAACAGGGCGCTTTCCGGCGCCTCGCCGAATTCGACCAGGAGCCGGGCCGCGACGATGCCCGTGCGGCCCAACCCGCCGCGGCAGTGGACGACGACCCCCTCCCCTGCCACCAGCCGGCGGCGCAGGTCCTCGCCGGTCCGGCTCCAGGCGTGTTCGAAACGGTGGTCGGGGATTCCGCCATCCACGATCGGCAGATGCCACCAGTGTAGGCCCGTATGCGAGATACGTTCGCCAAGGTCCGGCACCCGTAGCAATTCCAGCTCGTGCGTCTCCATCAGCGTCACGACCGTGCTCGCACCCCACTCGAGCACCGCGCTCAGGTCGGTTTGCAAATCCCGGTCCCAGGCGCCGGTTTGGGCATTGGGGTCGTATTTGCCCGGGCAGAACGTGAGCCCCAGGCGGCCCCGCCCCACAGGTCCCAGGGTGTTGATCTCAAGCGGATGGCTTTGGCTGGTGCGCGCATGCATATCGGTGTCTCCCCTGCTCCCAATGTACTCACACCCAGCATACGAGAGGCAGTGGCTCAGAGAGTGATCCAGTTCTCGCGAGATTCGTTAGCCGGTCGGAGCCGCTACGGAGGTCCTCGCGGAGGTCCTCGTCGGTAAGGCGCGCGCGTAAAGAGGCGGGACCAGTTGCGGGCCCCGCGTCGATCGCTACCCAAAAGGCAGGTTTCGCCGATACCCTTGGGAGAGACCCCAATGTATGCAGACGACTGGGGAACGTGATGGTTCGTGTGTTTCTGCTGATCGTGCTGGGCGGCGCTCTGCTGCTCTGGCT
>PUNN01000267.1 GCA_003552605.1 Phycisphaeraceae bacterium | reverse complement strand
GGTCGTGCCGTGGCTGAACCAAGGGCCGACCCCTGCATGAGGCGGGAAGGACGGTACGTGAAACATTCGGGCGTTGATACCGAGTTTCCCCTCACCCCGGCCCTCTCCCGAAGGGAGAGGGAGCAAGAGCCTTCCGCGGCGCGTGTCATGCGCCCGGGGCGAACGCAGGCAGGCGAGGGTGGCATGGTCGCCAGCCGTGATTTCGGGGGCGGCTGATGGCCATGCAACGAACCCCGCACAGGCCGGAGCATCAGCCCAGAGACGGCATCGTGGGCCGGCACACTCTCGCGGCCTGCGGGGATCACTCGCGGTTGAACCCGAAGCCATCGAAACGGAATGCCAGCGTGCCCGCATCGTCACCGCCAAGGCCAAGGGCACGGCCTTCAACCTCGAAGCGGGCATCAATCTGCACGCGCTCGGCCGTGTCGTGGCCCTGCACGGCGCCTTCACCGAACACGGTCAACGTTGCATCGGCCTCGACGGCGGTGGACTCACCGTCCACTTCCACGTTGCCTGCAAGCGTGACCTCGAACTCGCGCTCGCCATCACCATTGTCAACCTCATCCCAGTCGGTGAAGCGCTCGACGTTCAATACCAGTTCCGGCTGTTCATCGCGATCGACCCAGTCGGTGCCGGCGGTGCGTTCAGCATCAGTGCGTGAGGCATCGTAGCGCCAGCCCACCAGGCTGAACTCGGCGCGTGAATTGGTGGGATTGGCCAGGTCAAGCTCGATCGCTCCCCCGTCGCCGCGACCGGAGGCAAACAGTGGCCGCAGCTTCTGCTCGTTGCGCACGATCACCAGCGTGGTCTTGTGGCCGGGATAGTCGCGTGAGAAGGTAAAGGTCGCGATCGCATTCGCATCATCTTCAGCTCTTGCGCCAGTGGTCCATCCCGCAGCGACAAGAATGGCAGCGCACAGGGTGAGGGGGGCAAGCAGGATCGCGGGCATGCGGTGAGTCAAGGGCATGGGCGGTGCTCCGTTCTGATGGTTTCGTGAATGGTCAACACACACGGTGAGAATGCGGCCGGTGGCGGCGGTGCACTGACAGTGCCATCGCCTCGCCGCCGCGGCTGCAATCGAGGTTATTCCTGCTCCTGCGGCGTTTCGAACACGGCGATGTGGGCATCGAACCGCTCACCGCGGCGCTGCGGCTGAACGGCGTTGATGCCCGGCATCTTGTCATCGTGGTTGTTGGCCTTCCCGGCCTTGGTCAGCACCGCTGCGCGGCGGTCGCCCACGGCGGCCACGCCCTGGACCTCGGCACCGGGCGTGTAGCTTGAGAACAGCAGGTGGTCGAAGTTTTCATTGAAAATGGCCACGTAGCCGCCACCGTAGCCATCATCCTCATCGTCGTACGCCATGAAAGCGTTCGGCGTCAGTGACAGGCTCGAGGCGGCCCGTCCGGCGAAGATCACCGGGCCATCCTTCAGCGCCGCCGCGTGATGGATCCACACACTGTTCGGGCGGTTCTCCCATGGCAGGTATACCGCCCAGACGGACCGGTTGAGCACCTCGAAGTCCTCGGGGTCGATCCGCACGAGGTAGCTCGCCTGACCGATGTTCATCCCCCATACACTCATGCCGTAGTTGTTGGGGATGTCGCTGTCGGTCAGGTCGATGGGGCTGCGTGAGTAGACCGAGTTGCCGCCATCGGACGAGCCGAGCACGATCATGTTGCCATCGTGATCGAACGTGCCGCCCCGGACGTAGGAATCGCTGACAAGGCGGAACTGATCGAGGCCCACAAGCCCGCCGGACCAGCCGTAGATTTCGGCGATATGGTCGCCTTCGGCATCGAAGACGTTGACATACGGCCGCCACCAAGGCTCGCGGCCGGTGCCGGGATTGTTGTGCCCGCCGCGCAGGATCGTGCCATCGGTCGGGCTGACCCCGTGCATCCCACCGCCGGACATGTCCTCGAGGTTGTCAACGGACCGGCCATCCGGACGGATGCGGTACACACCCTCGGCGTCGAGAACGATGTTGCCGTTGTGATCCATCCACATGCCACGGACGCGGCCATGATTGTCAAGGATGAGCAGCCATTCGACCCGTGTCGCATCGGCGTTCAGCCGGGCGAGGTAGGCGTCGTTGGACACATCGACACCCTGGTACTCATAGGTGCTCGAGGCCTCATCCCCATCAGGATGAGGTATCGGAGCGACCGTTTGCGTGACGGTCCGGGCCATGCGCTCGGTGGCCCGGCCGGCAATGATGATGCCATCATCCTCGGTCACCAGGCCATGCTCGATCGTGCCTACACCCCAATCGAAGCGAGTGACCCCCTCGATGCTTTGCAGGTCCTCACTGTAGCGGACGATGAATCCGGCGATGTTGGGGTTGGCCATGTCCAGATCGTTGTCAGAATCCTCATCCTCGTATGGGCTGACATCGTGGCGCTGCCCGCGGCCAAGCACGGCCGGCTGCGGCTGCTCCGGAAAAGCCGGCCCCCAGGCGTTGCCGAAGGCCACGACCTGCCCATCCGACAGCGCCGCGGCGGTCTCGAAACGCTCGTGACTCTCCGACCCGAAGTAGGTCGCGGCGACAACCTCAGCGTGAGGCGGCTCCTGCGCCTTGTCCATGAACTGCGAGAAACGCCCAGCGAAGCTGTCGGAGGCCGAGGCGAGGACGATGCTGCCAATGAGGATACATCCGGTGAACCTGAATCGTGCAAGCATGAAAAAGACTCCAGTCGAGGGTTCGTTGCCGAACAACTTCTATGAATCGCGCGAGGCCGGGGGTCGGGGGTCGCGCGATGCAGGCGGCGTGCAGCAGCAAGCAGGCCACATCCCGCGGCGGGCCAAGCCT
>PUNN01000005.1 GCA_003552605.1 Phycisphaeraceae bacterium | reverse complement strand
GGGGCGGGGTTCCGGGGGCCGGGTTCCGGGGGGGGGGCGTTCGGCGGGTTGTGCCGGTCGACGATCGCCATGCCGTGCTGGCAACGGCCTCCAGCGCGTTCCTGATTGGCTTCGACCGTGCGTGTTACACAGTTAACGTGACTGCTTGTGGGACGGGCAAAACCGGAAAAATCCCATATGCCCCCACCCGCGCAGCCGGCGAGGTTTGTCCGGTTCAACAAGCCACAGCCCTACCCGGCCGGCAGCAGGTGGCGCGTATTCCGGTTGCGCGCTGCGCCCTCTCTCCCTCGGCTCGAGCGCGGCGGCAACCAGCGGTGGGATACGTCCTGTGGTTGGACATCAGGTAACGGGGACATGAAGGGATGCAGGCTTATCTGAGGTTCCCATGCCGAGATGTCACACAGCCGCCCTGCCTCAGCATCACCGGGCACATCGGTTTTCTTTATCCCACATCCACAAGCCCAAGCGCTTCGCCGTGGTAATCCAGCAGCAGCTTCCGCAGCACCCGGTGGCCCGGCTCGGTCATCATCGGATCGGCTTTGACGATCGCCGCGGCATCGCGGCCAGCGAGGGCGAGCAGGTCGAGGTGCTTGGGGAAGCTGGCCACGCGCAGCGGCGGCAGGCCGTGCTGTCGCGTCCCGAAGAAGTCGCCCATGCCCCGGATTTCAAGGTCCTTTTCCGCGATGGCGAAACCATCGGTGAGGTTCTCGATCGCCGCCATGCGCGACTGGGCTGACTCGGTGGCAGGATCGGCGATGAACACGCAGACACTTCGCCTGCCCCCTTCGCCGCGACCGATGCGCCCGCGCAACTGATGCAGTTGCGCCAGGCCGAACCGCTCGGCGTGCTCGACCACCATCATGGTGGCATTGGGCACATCCACGCCGACCTCGATCACCGTCGTCGCCACGATAATGTCAATCCCACCTTCACGGAATTGCTGCATGATCCGCTCGCGCTCGCTGCGGTGCATCCGGCCGTGAAGCGCGGCGACGGTCAGACCCGCACCGAACTTATCCTGGATGAACTGCGCATGATTCAGCACGCTCTTGAGCTGCACTGCCGACTCGTGGCCGCTCTCGTCGATGGTGGGCACCACGACATAGGCCTGCTCCCCGCCGCGGCAGTGCTCGGCGATGTACTGGTAGACCGAATCAGCCTTCTCCGGCGGCACCACGCGGGTCCGCGGGGGCTGGCGGCCCGGCGGCATGCCGCGAATGGTCGAGACATCGAGGTCGCCGAAGACGGTCATGCTCAACGTCCGTGGGATGGGCGTGGCGGTCATGACCAGGTAGTGCGGGGATTGGGTGGCGGATGGAGCCGTCGCCGTCGCGGCTTCGTCTTCATCCGAAGCGCCGGCGGGCTCCTCCTGGTCCGATGCCGTCCCTGCCGCCTGGCGGAACGCGGCACGCTGGAGCACCCCGAAGCGGTGCTGTTCATCGATGACGACCACGCCGAGGTTGGCAAAGGCGACCTGCGAGGCGACCAGGGCCTGCGTGCCGATGATGATGTCGACCTGCCCCTCTGCGATCTGCTCGTTGAGCGCCTGGCGCTGTCGCGAGCCGGCACTGCCCTGCCCCGCGGTCAGCAGTGCGATGCGGAGGCTCGATCCTTCAAGCATGGCCGTGATCGACAGGTAATGCTGCTCGGCGAGCAGTTCCGTCGGGGCCATCAGTGCGGCCTGGTAGCGCTGGGCACAGGCCTGGAGCATGGCGTAGAGCGCCACCACCGTCTTACCTGAGCCCACATCACCCTGGAGCAGCCGGTTCATCGGATGCGACTTCTGAAGGTCGCGGGCAATCTCGTCGATCACCTGCTGCTGGCTCTCGGTCAGCTCGAAGGGAAAGCGTGCACGGATGTGGTGGTCGATCGCCTCGCTCCATCGCAGCGGCGGCGCCTCGAGATGATGCTCGTTGTGGTGGCGTTTCAGCGCGATGCCAAGCTGAAGCAGCAGAAGCTCGTTGTAGGCAAGTCGCCGCCGCGCGGCCTCGGCTTCCTCCTCATGCTCCGGTGCGTGGATCATGCGGTAGGCTTCGGCGAGCGTGGGCATGACATGATGGCTGCGCAGGGATTCGGGCAGCGGGTCGGTGATGCGGTCGAGCACGCGGGACAGGATGCCTCTGATCAGTTGCTCGATGCTGTCGCTGCGAAGTTCCTCGGTGGCGGGATAGATCGGCTTGAGGTGCTCGGGCCTTGCCGGGGCGTGAATCTCGCTGGTCAGGTCTTCCCATTGCGGGTTGATCATCTGCGGATGGTCGCCCCGGAGAGCGACCTTGCCCTCGACCCGGATGAACATGCCGGGCTTGATCCGGCCGCGCAGATGCGGAGCGTTGAACCATGTCAGCGCCAGTGTTCGCTGCTCATCGCGCAGGGTGGCTTCGAAGCGGCCTTTGCCGCGGCTGCCACCACCCACCCAGCGGCACCGCGCCACCCATCCACGGACGCTGCCGAGGGTATTGACGGTCAGGTCGTCGATCCCACCCTCGGCCTGATGGCGCTCATAGCGCATGGGCAGGTGTCGAATGAGGTCATTGATGGTCTCGATCCCCAGCCGCCGCAATTCCGCCGCGCGCTTCTCACCCACCCCCGGCAGTTGCCGGACGGGCGTGGCCAATCGGAGCGAGTGTGTTTCGGCGGCTTCGGCCATGCGCCTGATCGTATCGACAGAGCACCCCCGACGCTGCGATCGTGGCGAAGGCTGCCGTGGTGGCTCAGACAGTGATGCTCGCGAATCGGGCGCTTGTCTCGCAGCAGCCACTTCCATCACGAGGCCCGAAAAAGGTCACTTTCACATGGGATGGGTGCATGACGTGTATCGCGG
>PUNN01000071.1 GCA_003552605.1 Phycisphaeraceae bacterium | reverse complement strand
GGCGACGATCAGTATGTCGGCCGGGCCGGCGAACGAATTGATGTCCACCGATAGTGACATCATGGGGGAGGTGGAAGCGATCGAGGGTGGGGAGCGATGGACAGGGATGTGGACAGAAGATGCTTGGGACATGTCCTGGGACATCACCCACATCTTCGGCACCGGCAATCCCACGCCGCAGAGCATCAGCTCGAACATCGTGTTCACCAACACCAGTGAGGAGGAACAGGAGTTCGTGATCAACACCAGCGTGCCGGCGACGGAATCGTTTCCCGCCACGCTGATCTCCGGATGGCTCGAAGGACGCATCGACATCGTTGGTGGTTCCGGCACGGTTTCAGTCGGTGATGATGAGGCGATGTACTCCGGCCTGCTCGATGGCGATGCCGTTCGCACGCTGAACGATGGGCCGTTCACGCTTGCGGTGTCAAACGAGCAGGAGTTTTATCCCGATCCGTTCGAGAACGAAACAGGTCCCGCCCTGAACGATAATCTCGGCATCGGTCTCCGCTTCTCACTGACTCCCGGCGACACGCTGACGCTCAACAGCAATTTCGAGGTCATCCCCGAGCCAGCCTCGCTGGCCCTGCTCGGTGCCGGCGGCCTGCTGCTGCTTCGGCGACGGCGGCACGCCTGAGTCGTGCATCCGCACAGACGGTATGACAACTCTAACAAAGGCCAAGCCCATCACGGCAACGTGATGGGCTTTTTTTTGGCGGCATTGCGTCCTCGACCGTCGCGAGCGAAGCTGGTATATTGTGTGTGTTCGCGGCCGGCCGCGGAGCGTGCGGGAGGACAGGGGCCGGCATCGCAACCGGAGCGTGCCCATGGGACGTGCAGGATCAACCATCATCGCCACGCTGCTGCTGGCGGTGCTTGTGGCCACTGCGGCGGCGACGGCCTACCTGCGATTCCGGCCAGACATCGTCCATGATGTCGAGCATGTGCTGCGGCTCGGCCACGGCCTGCCGGCCGACCATCCGGTCCACGAGGGCATGGTCTACATGGCCGAGCGGCTGCATGAGCTTTCCGATGGCACCGTCGAGCTTCGCATCTATCCGAATGAACAACTCGGCACCGAGACCCACTGCACCGAGCAGCTTCAGCACGGTGTGCTGGACATGGCCAAGATATCCGCCGCGCCCATGGAAACATTCGTCCCCGAGGTGGCGGTGGTGAGCCTGCCTTACGTGTTCCGCGACAGCGAGCATTACTGGGCGGTGCTCGATGGAGAAGTCGGGCAGGAATTGCTGGAAGCCGGTGTGCCGCGTGGCCTTCGCGGGTTGTGCTTCTACGATGCGGGTGCGCGCAGCTTTTACACTGTCGACGGCATGGTCCGCGATCCGGCTGATCTTGAGGGCAAGCGCATCCGCGTGCAGGAAAGCCCCACCGCCATGGCACTGGTCCGCCGGCTTGGCGGCTCACCCACCCCGATTTCGTGGGGCGAGCTTTACAGCGCACTCGAGCAGCGCGTGGTCGATGGTGCCGAGAACAACCCGCCGAGCTTCCTCCAGAGCAATCACTACCGCGTGGCACGCTACTTCTCACTCAATGAGCACGCGCGGGTTCCGGATGTGCTGCTGATGAGCGAGGACACCTGGCAGCGCCTGCCGGAGCAAGTTCAGCAATGGGTTCAGCAGGCGGCACGCGAATCGAGCGAGCACCAGCGCCACTTGTGGGAGCAGGCCACGCAGGAAGCGCTCGATACACTCGAAGACCGTGGCGTCGAGATATACCGGCCCGATCCCGAGCCGTTTGCCGAGCTTGTCGAGCCGATGCATGATGAGATCACTGATCCCCGAATTCTCGATCTGTTGAAGCGAATCCGTGACGTCGACTGACACCCTCAGCCATGGCTACCTACGTTATCGCCATCCGCTCATGCGGGGGGTGGAAGCTGTGCTGGCCATCCTCTTTGCAGCGCTGCTGCTGAGCGTGCTGTGGGGCGTGTTTACGCGGTACGTGATGGACGATGCCGCCGGCTGGACGGAGGAGGTGGCGCGGGGGCTGCTCATCTGGGTGTCGCTGCTTGGCGGTGCGGTGGCTTATGCCTGGTCGGCGCACCTGGGCATCGATGTGCTGGTCGAAGCGCTTGACACCGGGCCGCGGCGGGTGTTGCGCGTGGCCGGCCATGGGATCGTGGGGCTGTTCGCGCTGGTGGTGCTGGTCGGCGGTGGGATGCAGATGACCCTCCGCGCGTTCGAGCTCGAACAGACGCTGGCGGCCACCGGCCTGCCGCGCGGCTACATCTACCTCTCCGTCCCGGTTGCCGGGGTGCTGATCGCGCTGCTGGCGGTCGAGGCGGTCGTGTGCCTGGTGCGTGGCCTGTCGCGGCCGGAAGCGGGGCTTGGCCTCGGCCGCGCTGTGGGCGATGCCGGCGGTGCCACGAGCGAGGTCATCGACGGCGAAGGCGAGTCGCCTTCGTCGCCGGATGCGGCGCGGGCCGATCAGAAGGAGGAACGCTGAGCCGTGGATGCAGCCATCATCATTCTGCTGCTCTGCTTTGTGCTGCTGCTGGTCATGGATGTGCCCGTGGCGTTTGTCCTGGGCGTGTCGACCTGGGCATCGCTGACGGCGCTCGGCCATGCCAAGCCCGGCTTCAGCGTCGCCCACCAGACCGCCGCGGGCATCGACAGCTTCACCCTGCTGGCCATCCCGTTTTTCATCCTCGCCGGTGTGCTGATGGGTGAAGGGGGTATGGCCCGGCGGCTGATTGATCTGGCCCAGGTGCTGGTGGGGCGATTGCGCGGCGGCCTGGCCTACGTCAATACGGTCACGTGCATGCTGTTCGGCTCGATCTCGGGCTCGGCAGCGGCGGCGGTGTCATCGGTCG
>PUNN01000262.1 GCA_003552605.1 Phycisphaeraceae bacterium | reverse complement strand
GTGGGAGGAATACCAGAACTGGCGCATTGAGCGCGAAATCGAGCGCCTCCACCCTCACCGCGACGCGATCAACGAGGCCCCATGGCCCATGGCCGCGTAGCGGGCGACCGGTTACACCCAAGCCGATTTAACCACCACGATCATCTTCATATCGGGCGCACGCATGATACGCAAGAGAAGTAAAGACGATGGAACAAGCAAGGAGCCATGCGCCCAGCGTGCAGCGCACCACAAGTTGTACTTCTCTCCAGCCGAAGTCCACACCGCCTGTCAAAAAGAACTCCAAAGCAAAGCTAGAAAACAGTGCGACCACTGTTATTGTCCAAGCGAATACACATAATTTGAATCGTCGCCAGAATAGCGACCTCGAGGGCACCGGATTTGGATCGTTAAGCGGCCATATCTCTCTGAACGTCCGACGAACTCTTGATGATTTTAGGTTAGACATTGCAGAGCTTCCATAATCGCTGCTTGAGCACTTGTCTGTGCGACTCTGTGATGAAGCGTTACAACCGAAGCATACGACATAGAACCGCAGAGCTTTGGTGAGTTAACACTTGCGATCACTGAACAACCAGCCTTCCTGGCGCAGGCCAGTCCCACTCCAGGACATCTTCATGATTGAGTACCGGATTCACGTGCTGTGGTCCTGCAAGGATAAAATAGTCTCCGTCCATGCAATAGCACCGGACCGCCCAATTGCGTTCGAAAGTGACATCCATATCCTTGGTCCAATCAGCTAGGCCTGCGCCGGCCGTCCCACCAGCCACTGCTCCCCCGACGATCCCAAATGGCACACCAACCACTGTTTTAGCAGTAACTGCTGCTCCACCAATTGCGCTAGTGCCCGCAAAACCAGCAGTTACGAGAATCCCTTGCCCCGGAGTCAGGCGCGTATACTCCACACCCCCGCGATGTTGAACTGTAAATGCCCACTGGTTTGCCCGAAGAACAGTACTGCCGTGCGTGGTTACCGTTACATTACGGTCGTGGGGCGTGACAACGAATCGCTGTGGGGCGCTCAGGCGCAGACCTTGGTCGTCACAGCGCCAATGCATCGTCCAATGAAAAGTGGCCAAGCGCCGATCCTGGGCCAATCGACGTGTCCGCTCAACCCAAGCTGTTTCTGCGATAGAAACCCGTCCTGATTCAAACTCCCATTCGGCATTCGGGCCCAAATGATCGTTTCCAATCCATGCGAAGTGCATGAACTGTGACTTGTCAATCTCCGGCACGTCTCCCTCACAGCACCCCCGCGCATTGGAGCCTTCCAATGCCAACCCGGATGAGTCCCATCTGTCCATTGGGTTCGAATTGACATACTGATACAAACTCATCCCATCATGATACCCCCCACCCGGCTCGTTCTGATCCAGCGGATCGCGCTGCAGGAACCTGCCCGCGGCCGGATGCAGCAGTCGGTTCCGGTTGTAGATCAGCCCGCCGGCGGCCGGTGCATCGCGGCGCAGGTTTTGGTGGCCGATGCGCCTGATGTAAGCGGTCGGCCAACGGTCTGCCGCGTGGCGGCGTGGCGCGGTGGGTAAGAGGCGGGATGGGGGGTTGTCGGCAACCATGAGGCATGGGCCTCTTGACTTTCTGGGCCGAAAAGAGTGAGTCCCGGTCGCCCGCCGGCGAAGGCGGCGGGACAAGGGGGCGAAGCGCGGCGGAGACGCCGTTTGTCAAAGCATTCTACCAGTGCCCGCGGTCGGGGGGAAGGCGGCAGGTGGGGGGCAGGGCGAACGGGTGCATGACACGTATCGTGGCTGGCCGACCGGTCCTTCACTCCCCTCGCCCTCTGGAAGAGGGGCCGGGGCTGAGGGTGGGTTCGGACGAGCCTTGTGCCTTTCCCCTCACCCCAGCCCTCTCCCAAGGGGAGAGGGGGCAAAAGGCGTTCCGCGACATGTGTCATGCACCCCTACATGCGTTCGCCCTGCCGCAGCGAGGCGACAGCACGATGGCACCGGTTATCATCGCGGGCATGGGAGCCTCGACCGAGCCTTCGAAGATCACCGCGCTGACGCCCTCGCGGCGAGACCCGGACCGCATCACGGTCCGTGCCGGCCGCCGCGTGCTCGCCACACTGCCGCGTAAGCGCGTTGAAGCAATGGGCCTGACCATCGGCCAGGCCGTGGATGAAGCCCTTGCCGAAACGCTCGCCGCCGAAGGCACCAGGGAGAAGGCCCTGACGGTGGCATGGCGCATGATCAACCGCCGGGCGCTCAGCCGGTGGGAAGTCACGGACCGTTTGCAGCGTCGTGGCTACGAAGCAGCAACGTCGCAGGCCGCGGCTGACCGGCTGGTCGAACTCGGCGCAGTGGATGACCGCGAACTCGGCCGCGCATTGCTTCGCGAGATGCAGCGGAGCAAGCCCGCGGGTGTTCCCCTGATGGTCCAGCGGCTGAGGCAACGGGGGTTGAGCGAACCGCTCGCCCGCGAGTTGGCCGAGGAGGCCAGCAGCGCGGCCGATCCGGTCGAGACCGCCGTGGCGTTCATCCAACGCAAGGCCGCGGCGATGGCCCGTCTCGACCCAGTCACCCGCAAGCGACGCCTGTGGGGCCAACTCGCCCGTCGCGGGCTGGATTCGCAGACCATCGAGCAGGCACTCGATCGCGTGCTTGGTGACGTTGCGGACAACGGGGTGGAGCAGGACGATTGATGCGTGGCGCCGGGCTGCCACACCGCTCACACGACCCGGCGCCCGGCGGCGGTACTGACATCCATCAAGCGATACTCCACCGAGGCGGATCAGTGTTCACCCGCCCGCTCACCGCCTTCTGCCACCGGCTCCTTCGTCTTCTCGATCAGCGTAAGGCCATCGATCCGCATCGCCTTGTCGATGGCCT
>PUNN01000499.1 GCA_003552605.1 Phycisphaeraceae bacterium | reverse complement strand
CCGGAAAGACGGCTGCTGACCATGCCACCCAAGCGACATGCGTTTGCCCTGCCATGACACACCACGCGGCAGGTCAAATATGGGAGATCGTCATCCCCCCGCCCCCCGCCCGTCTCCAAGCACGAGAAGTCGCTGTCCCGGCCAGCCCCCGGCTGCGAAAGCGGCGTGAGGCCAAAAGGGGGGCGAAAAAAAGAATAAAAGAACGTTTGGCCCGGCCTCATCTGACTCCCCCAATCCCGCCGGCTCTTCCAAAGAGGGTGGGAGTCCCCACCTCCCCCAACGCATCGGCCTGCCCCCCCCCGGAGGTGCGGCCCCGAAGCGGCTGCGTTCATCGGCTGCAACCGCCGTTCAAGGCAGCCATGAGCAACTTCAACAGCCGTGTGCGGGTGCCTTTGCGAATATAAGGTGCCGGCATCGCAAACTTCGCTTGTGTCAACCGGACCCGCCGCCGACCGTGCCGGCAGCGTCAGAAAGCATGAGAAATCTCTTGCGCCCCGTGAGGAGTATCATGCATCCCCTCTTTCGTTGACCAGTGCCAGAACCTGCATCATGGCGTTAGAATCTTCGGGGCGAGTCATCGGGTCTCCTTTCATGGTTGGTTGCTGTGACAGGAGCTTGATGCACTCGCCGTTTTTCTTTGTCAACCCCCACCCCTACCCTCGACAGCTCGTCGACAGCCACCGTCCGTTTGCCGACAGCCTGCCGACAGGTCGCCACAGGTTTCCCATAGCCCGGATCCGGAGGACAAGGCGGCGGGGAGGACGGAGTTTTTTCTCTTTTGCAGAAAGAAGGGTACACATACGGATGTGGCCTCCCTTACGCAGTTTGATAGGCAACACATCAAGCACAGCTATTCCAAGACTGGAAGGATGAAACAGACTGCACCTTCAGTATATCTGAGTTCACGAACGGTACCATCTTCGTCGTACGTACGCCGAACCACACATTCGGAAAACTTCTCAAAGGTCAACATATTGTTGAAACCACACACGAATTCTTCGGAATCTTGCACGCGCACACGAATGGGGGCACGGAAGCTAACCGAGGTTGCATCATCCGCAACAGTCAGCCATTCGTTTGTCGCATGTACGGATGGCTTGTAGAACAAATAGTCGCCGGGCCTACCTATCCACCCATCCGGCAAGACCGGCCCCGTCGCTCTGTTGCCGGCACGCTTGAACCAGTCCCTTACCAGATCAACATCTTCGGCCTTGATCACGGCTGCACTATCCATGGTGATTCTACCTCCGGCACGTATACCTGTCGTCCGCCAGAGCGCCGGCAGTCCGGGTGAACGCCGCAGTTCGACCCGGTAGCACCGGAATGGACCGTGCCGTGCGGGCCTGACCGAGACCGGGATCTGGATCGCCTGGCGGAACAGTTCGGCCAGGGCGCCGAGGGCGAAGAGGATCAGGGTGCCCAGGGCCGCGATGCTGGCCAGTTCGGGCACCTCCGCAGCGAGGTTGAAGACCAGAGTCAGATATGCCCCGCTGCCGCCGAGCAGCAGCAGCACGATGCAGAGGCGGCGAAGCAGCGGGTCGAGGCGGGCCGCGCGGCGGAGGCGATGGGCCCCCACTTCGCTGACCGGATGTGCCGTGGTGAACTCAACCACCCGCCGGGTCCGCAGCGCAAACCAGACCGGCAGGATGAAGATCATGATGTACGGCGCCAGGATGGATGGAAGTATCCACCAGCAGCGGTAGGGGGCCTCTTCATCGGTCAGCCATGCACGCCAGTGGCAGACCGCGATGTGGTCGATGCCGGCTTTGCCGGTGATGGGGCAGGTTGCATCTGCTGCGATGGTGTGTACCGCTGCTCCCGTTTCGGCCCGCCGCCGCATCACCTCGGCATAGAAGCTCAGCGCCCTGTCGCGGTCACCCAGCAGCCGCTTCAAGCGCCGCGGTCCACACCCGGCGTCGATGATCGCCTCGGCCTGATGCTCAACGGTCTGGTCGATCTCACCCATGACGTCACCGGTTACCCTGCCCGATTCTATCAGGTGGGGCGGAGAAGCAGAGGAGTGCATTCAATTCCGACATGTGGTCCGAGTGCATGACACTTGTTGCGGCTGGCGGACCGGACCTTCAACCCTCCCCCATTTCCGGGGGGGAGAGGGCGAGAAATACATCCCGCGGCGCTTGCCATGCACCCATATGGTCCGCCGTCATTTCAAGGTCGTACTCATAGGCGTTTTCTCGCTTCGGTCAGATGGCCTCGAATGCCTGGTTTCGCGGGTCGGCCACGGCCATCACGGCCACGTGAATCCGGCCCGCACCGCGCTCGCGCAGCAGCCGGGCGCAGCTTCGCAGGGTCGAGCCGGTGGTCTTGACATCGTCGATGAGCCAGACTTCGTGGCCCGAGAGGTCGACCGGGGCGGCGCTGAACGCGCCGCTGACGTTGCCGCGGCGGGCGGATACCGGCAGTGCGGTCTGCGCGTGGGTCGGCCTCAGCCGTTGCAGCAGGTGGCACATGGGCCAACCCCGCCGCCGCGCCAGGGCATGGCCGATCAACTCGGCCTGATTGAAACCCCGCATCCACCGCCGCCGCCAGTGCAGCGGTACGGGGCAGACCAGCGGTGTCAGCTCATCGGCCGGCTCGGCGAGGCGGCCGGCGAGCTGCTCACCGGCCCAGATCGCCCACGCCCAGGCACGGCTGAACTTCATCCGTTGTACCCAGTCCGACAGCGGCGGCCCATACGGGCCAAGGCGGATGATGCGGTCCCAAGGGGGGCGGGTGTTGAGGCAGTAGGGGCAGCCTTGCAGCGTGACGGCCTCCGCCGCGACCGAGGCGCCACACCGCCAGCAGGCGGCGCTGAACGCGCCGCTGACGTTGCCGCGGCGGGCGG
>PUNN01000083.1 GCA_003552605.1 Phycisphaeraceae bacterium | reverse complement strand
GGCGGCTGATGGCCATGCGGCGAACCCCCAATCACAGGCCGTCATGGCCATCGGCCGCGGACACCCCCGGAAGCCGCTGACCATGCCACCCGGTTTCGCGTCTACATGCGTTTGCCCTGCTCGCACACCCCGCTGACTGGAGGGATCTGCCCGATGCTGCCGATCCGCCCCCTTCCACTGTCTGTTCTGCTGTGCACCGTGTTTGCAGGCCTCGCCCTTAACGCCTGCACCCCCGCCCCCGGGGGTACCCCCGGAGGTGCCCCCGGGGGTGCCCATGAAAACGCCCCCGGGACGACGCCCGCAGATGCAGCGGGCACATCGGCCGCGGCTGCGCCTGCCACGGGCACGGTGGCCGCGCAGAATGGGCCGGCCGCTGCGGGCCTGCACGAGGTGGAGGATGCGCTTCGTGTGACGCTGCTCAATGGCGTCGAGCTGCATTTCGCCCGCCACGGGGAGCTTCTGCTCGGGCTCAAGGCCGCGAAGGTCGATGGCGTCGACCTGACAAGCGATCAGACGGTGCTGCGACCATTGCTTGCCCAGGAATGGGATGATGACCGCATGATCTGGCCTTTCATGCGACTTGTCGAAGTCAACAAGACTGATGGCCGCGTCGAGATCGAGGCTGAGTTGCTTGGCACCACCGATGAGCACGCCTATCGCGCTGCGTTCGTGTATCGGGCTGACCGCGAAGCGGCCCTCGAAGCGCCCATGTCCGAAGCGCTCGAGGCCAAGCGCGAAAAGCGTGATGAGGCGAAAGCGCTGATCGAAACCCACTTGCTCGAGGATGAGCAGTTTCAGGAGCTGTACGAAGAACGCCGCGAGCTTCGCGACAAGCGCGATGGCGTTGAACCACTGTCGACCGAATATGTCCAGGCAAGCAATCAACTGCGACGGGTGCAGGCGCGGCTTGACCGGCGCCGCAGCGAGCTGCGTGAAGCACTCAAGGAAGACTCGGATGAGTTGCGTGAGGCATACGCCGCGCTCGACCGGTTTGAAGAGGCGCTCGAGCCGCGGGCGATGGAACTCGGGGACATCCATCGCGATTACTACCGCTTCGCCCTGCCGCGGCAACCGGCCGAGGTCAACCGCATTGATGCCCTTGTCGAACTCGCCGATGAGCTTGAAGGAAACCTCGAGCCGGCCGGCCGCATCCGCTGGGTCTTCCAGCCGCAGATGCGAAACATCGCCGGGTGGCAGTGGCAGGGATGGCGCCATCACTATGACTTTGAGCTCGATGATGACCGGAAGGTGAACACACTGCGCCAGACCGGCACATGGGAGCTCGATGGAGCCCTGGCCGGCACCACGGCGGTGGCGCTGCGGTACCGCGGCCTTGGACGGATCGAACAGGCTTTCACAGCTTCCGATGAGGAAAATGGCGGCAACGCCGAGGCTTGGAACACCGCCGACATCATCCCCGGCGCCGCCGGCTCATCACCGGCGGTGTCACCGGTGGTGCCCGATAGCGAGAAAAGCGGCGACCGGGGTTACGCCCTCCGTCATCGCATCGGCGCGTGGATCGCCCAACCCGCGCGCGGCGCGGCGGCGCCGTTTGTGGATTTCCAGTTCCGACCCCACGCCGCGCTTGCAAGCTTCCACGACCGCCAGGGCAACTGGCGCGCCCTCAGCGAGGCGTACCCCGAGGATCGCCACCTCTCGCAGACCGATGAGCAATGGTTCGCACTCACCAGCCGCCATGCGACCGAGCCGCAGGTCTATCTCGCCCTCGTCGAGCGAGACAAGCCGCTGCAGACCCACGAATGGCGCAATCGGTGGCAGGAGGTGGATCAGTACGTGCGCGACCTTGTCAGCGAGGAACTCGACTTCGTTCAATTTGAAGCGAAGCCCGGCATGGGCATGCTCGTCGATTACGCATCAGATTTCGAGGGCTGGGTGCGGATCAAGAACCGCATGGCCGATGACCTGGTGGCGGAATGGGCCGAGGAGGGGGTGCGTAAGATCGCCATTCACAATCCCGGCTGGATTTCCGGCCGGCACCAGGGTGAAGATGGTCCACCATCCACCCATGGTGGTGTGTGCGACATCTACGACTGGGTGCCGACCGATGATGTCGAGCAGCCCTGGCGCCGCTTCGCCGAGGCCTGCGCCGAGCACGATGTGGCCTACTACATCTGGCTCGGCCAGACACAGGTGCGCAACGCCCCGTTTGCCGAGCGTGTGGGTCTCGATCCGAAGCACTGGTCACTCAACGCACCAGGCGATGATGGTGGCCCCGGTTACGGCCCATGGACGATGAAGGGCAACATCCATGACGAGCGCTTCCGGGAGGAGTTCCGTGACACGCTCGAGCATACACGCAGGGAATTCGGATACCAGGGCTTCTGGATCGACAGTTTTCAGAATCTGTTCATGAGCCAGCTCGACTGGGCGGGCAACACCGCCGACAGCATGCAGCGCGGCTGGTGGGAGCTGTTCGCCTGGTGGTCACGGCAGGGCGTAGCGCTGATGGGTGAAAGCCATGCGTTTCCCGGCCTCAGTTGCAGCATTGAAATCCGTGACTGGCCCGAGGATCACTGGTACTTCCAGCATGTCTGGAAGTGGTACCGCGGCACGATGCAGCAGGACTATTCACCCGAGCAGCACGACCGCAACGCCTTCCGCCTCATGGCCGCCAAGGGCTGGGCGGCGCCGGACCTGACCAAGTCAGACTGGTACCACGATGCCCACCAGGATGCCGAAGAGTTTCGCCCGAGCAACATTATCCCCGGCTATGAGCGTTTTGCTGAAGAATACCTCGCGGCGCTGCCCGACATGCGGCGGTCCTACGTGCTCGCCGATGATGGTGGCATGCTGTGGCTGCCTTATGAAGGCGACACCCGCGGCAT
>PUNN01000297.1 GCA_003552605.1 Phycisphaeraceae bacterium | reverse complement strand
GGGAAGGTGTAGAACGTGTAGTTCAGATCAAGGCCGAAGTTGTACGGCAGGCCGATGTCGGCGCCGAGGTAGTAGTCGGTCTCGAAGACGGCGTTGCTCCCGCCGGCAACACTGGTGGCACCGCCATCGTGCAGGCTCACCCAAGTGCCCAGGTAAGGCCGCAGCGATGCTTCCTCGCCCATGACCTCCCCTTCCCAGACAGTCCATCCGACCTCGAACTCGGGCTGAAAGATCGCGCCCTCGTTCTCCTGAGCGATGCCGCGCCAGTAGTAGTCCGTGGTGATGGTGAACCCGAGATGGGCGTCGATGTTCTCCCCGCCAGGTGGGGCCTCAGCCTGGGTCACATCGGCCGTCCCGGCAAGGCCCGCCAGAGCCATCGCTCCGGCGGCAAAGGGCGTGATCACTCGTCTGTTCGTTGCTGGCATGTTCTGTCTCCTGACCATGTGGTTCGCATCACAGCGGCGGCAACCCTCGCGGTTGACCGCAGCACGTCAACGTGACGGCCGAAGGGCGAGAGTTGCAATCGCCGTGCCAGCAATCATGGATGCGGATGAAAAGTGGCAAGGTGTCGGTATGGCCCGCCCCGGGGCAGCCTTGCAGGCCCTCAGGCGGGGCTGCGGCGGATGAGCGGCCGTGGCGATGCGTGCCTACGAATCGGGCAGAGGCCGGAAACTGCACGAAAAATGGGCAACTCTCGCCTCGAATGCCGCCATCCCGAGCGGGGCCGATTGGTTGCGGAACGATCAGGCGGGCGAGACGCCGCGATGGAAGTCGCTGATGCGCTGGCTCTGCTGGCGGCGGACCGCTTCCATCACCGGACGGGAAATCCGGGCGCTGGCCTCTTCTTCAGGCAGGACGCGGCAGTGCTCCTGGATCGCCGCGTAGAGGAACTTGAACGCATCCCGCGGCTGCTGCATCTGCTCGAGGGCATCGATCAGCATCTGACGGTTAACCTCCGGCTCGAACAGGTCGGTCAGCGAAAGCGGCTGACCATCGCCCTTCGCCTCACGGCGGCAGGCGTTGAGCCGGCGGCTGCACAGGTCGTAAAGCGTCGTGCCCGACCAGGTCAGCCGGTCGATCATGCACTGCTTATCCAGCCTCGCCTCCTGGAAGAACGCCGGCGATTCGCGCAACAGCGCATGCCGCAACTCCAGTGGCAGCAACAGCTTGATGCCCATCCCACGCTGCTGGAGGAACTTATTGTCCAGCATGGGCCAGACCAGCTTCATCATCCGCCCGGGCTGGCCACTGACCAGCGAAGGCTCATCAACGCGGTCGACGAGCACGACCATGCCGTTGTAGCCGACCGCTTCAAGCACGCCCAGCAGCCGCGCGGTGAGTTGATAGCGGGCATCCTTGTTGCCCTTCCACGGCCAGGGTTGGCCGGCAAGATCCTCGGTGCGCAGGCTTAGAAGCATGCGGCAAAGGTATGACGGTGACCGGTCGAGGGCGGGCGCCGCGGCGACCAGCCGCCGAACGAGTTGCCAGATGGCGAATCGCCGCCATGCCCACGTCACCCCGCAGGCCATCGCCCCTGCCGCGGCCAGCGCGGCGCCGAGGTTCATCCACACACTCGGGGCCTCCGCGGCCCGGTCGGCCAGCAGCAACCCACCGGCGAGCGCCGCCAGCACGATGGTCCCCACGCCCATCCAGTAGTGCGGCGTGAACCGGCCGAGTTTGAGCAGGCGACATAACTCACCCCATCGCTGCGTCGCGGCCCCGCGGCGGGGCGAATCGTAAAGGGCCGCAAGCACCGCCACATCCGCCCGAAGCTGACGCGGCAGCCTGGCCACGCGGCGGGCGATGTCTTCCGGAAGGATCATCGCCTCACCTCGCTCCGCCCCCGCGGTCGGGGTTCCGAGCATCGCATCCACCAGGCGCGTCACAGCGAGTGACAGGACCGCATCCTGATGGTCCTCCAGCCGGATGCGGTCAAGCCCCCGCTCGATGGTGGTGACATCTGCATCCCCGCCGCGGTTGCCACGCTTGGCACCGGCCTGATCGCCGGCGGTGACCCGGTCCAGCAGCGGGTTGAGGTCATCGTACGGCACCAGCAGGATTCGCCGGTCCGGGTGGGTCTGATTGTGCTCGGCCACGCGGCGGCCGACCAGCAGGCGGATGGCGGTCTTGCCGCTGCCCTTTTCGCCGAAGACGATGGCCGTCGATGGCTGGTCGATGCGACCGAGGACCTTGGTGAAGTCCGGGTGTGCCGCGGCGTCGGAGGGCAGCCGCTCGAACACTGGATCATGCCGCGCCTCTTCAGCGGTGAACGGGTTTTCGCTCAGCCCGTGTTGGGCGAGAAAGGTCTCGACGTTCATAAACACTCCTGATCGGGTGCGGGCCTGGCGGCGGTGGGAACGTGGGGGTGGCAACGACGACGGGCCAACACCGCCCTGGTGCGGAGGGCCGGGGGGATCGAGGCGGGATGAGCGTATCTTATCGCCGAGCAGGGCCGATCGCCCGACATCGCCATCAGGCGGCAGGGTAAACGCACGTAGCTACCAGGCCGAGGGCATGGCCAGCGGCTTCCGGGGGCCGGGGGGCCGGGGGGCCGCAGCCGATGGCCATGCGGCCCCGAGGGTTCAGGGCGCCTCGTGGCCTCGCATGGCCATCGGGCGGAAGACAGCCCGGCCACACAGCCAGCCCCGTGGGTGCCGGATGCTGCGGCCGGCTTGGCCATTGGCCGCTGGGCGAGGCCGCCCTTAGACTGTCCGGCCATGAATGCGGAGCATCCCGAATCTCAGGAAGAAACCTCGCTCGAAGGTCGGCGCCTGCCCTGTGGCGATGCCGCATCGCGGCACGAGGCGATCGAAAAGGCGTTTGACTACCGCGGTGATGTGACCGTGCATACTCGCGATGGTGACATGATCGCCGGTTTCCTGTTTGACCGCCGCGGCGAGGGCTCGCAAGCCGAGGTCCGCATCATGCCCGCCGATGGCAGTGGCCGGGTGTCCATTCCCGCCGCGAGCATCACCGAGATCCACTTCTCCGGCCGCGATACCGCCGCGGGCAAGAGTTGGGAGAACTGGTTGAAGCGGTACGCGACCAAGAAACTCAAAGGTGAGAGCGCCCGGATCGACCCGGACACGCACGACTGATTGTCACGGAACCGCCCATGGGCCAGACGTTACCGGACTTCGACACGTTCAAGGCACTGGCACGCGGCCGTGACCGGCTCGTGCCCATGTTCCGGCGGGTCATGGCCGACCAGATCACACCGGTGCTGGCCTACCGCCGGCTCGTCCAGCCCGATCCGCGCCAGGCGCCGAGTTTCCTGTTCGAATCAGTCGTCGGCGGTGACCGCATCGGCCGGTTCAGCTTCATCGGCGCCCAGCCAGCCATGTCCGTGACCGCCCGGGGCCACGAAGTGACGATTACCGGTGAACCTGATTCATCACTGCCCCCCGGAATACCCCCCGGAACATCCCCCGGAAGAAACACCGGTAGTGCCCCTAACGCGCGTACCTTCCACAGTGAAGACCCGCTGGCGCACATGCATCAGCTCACGCAGGACTGGCAACTGGCCACTTTGCCGGCCAAGGCGGGGCTGCTGCTGCCGAGTTTCACCGGCGGCTGGGTCGGATATGCCGGATACGACACGGTGCGCTATCTCGAAGGTGAGAAGCTGCCCTCGCCACCACCGGATGACCGGGACCTGCCCGACCTGCAGATGCATCTGTATCTGGATGTGGTTGCCTTCGACAACGTGCAGAAAAGCGTGCTGGTCATCACACACGTGCGGCCGCAAGCCCATGATGGGCTCGAAGCGGCATACGAGGCCGGCCAGCGGCGATTGCAGGAACTGGTCGACCGCATCGAGACGCCACTGCCCACCGGGCCGGGCAAGCCGGAACTGACGGTCGCGGATGTGGACCTCTCAACCCCGCCACCCCCGCTGCCCGAGAGCAATCTCGGCGATGGCGGGTACCAGCAGGCGGTGCGCCAGGCGCGCAAGTACATCGCGGCGGGTGACATCTTCCAGGTGGTGCCGAGCCAGCGATTCGATATCGACACCACGGCCGACCCCTTCGACATCTACCGGTCGCTGCGTGTGGTCAACCCTTCCCCGTACATGTTCTACCTCCAGGCCGAGGGGGTGATGCTTGTCGGGTCGAGCCCGGAGATCCTGTGCCGGGTGGAAGGACGGCGGCTGACCAACCGGCCGCTGGCCGGCACACGACCGCGCGGCGGCAATGCCCGCGAAGACGCCGCGCTCGAGTCGGAACTGCTGGCCGATCCGAAGGAACGGGCTGAGCACATCATGCTGGTGGACCTGGCGCGCAATGATGTCGGTCGCGTGGCCGAGCCCGGGTCGGTCCAACTGCCGCAGGTGATGGCCATCGAGCGCTACAGCCACGTGATGCACATCAGCTCGACGGTGACCGGCCAGTTGCGCCCGGGGCTGACCTGCTGGGATGCGCTGCGCTACAGCCTGCCGGTGGGCACCGTCAGCGGGGCGCCGAAGGTGCGGGCGATGCAGATCATCGATGAACTGGAAAACCGCCGCCGCGGGCCATACGCCGGCGCGGTGGGCTATGTCGACTTCGCCGGGGATATGGACATGGCAATTGCCCTCCGCACCATGGTCGTGCTGCCCGGCGCATCGTCCGGTAAGTGGAAGGTGTGCCTCCAGGCGGGTGCTGGCATCGTCGCCGACAGCGACCCCGACAGCGAGCATCGCGAGACGGTGAACAAGGCCGCGGCCCTGGCCAAGGCCGTGTCGATGGCGGAGGTCAGCTTCCGTGGATGAGGCGGTGGATACGCCGCGTGTTTGAACCGGATTCAACCGCCAGCCCGCCCCGCACCGATGATCCCTGCTGTGGCCACCGACCTGAACACCATTCTCAAGCTCTCCGTGCCCGTGCTCGTGCTCGTCGGCGAGCGTCGCATTCCACTCGATGATGTGCTCTCACTCGGGCCGGGCGCGATCGTCGAGCTGAGCAAATCGGCCGAGGACGATTTGACCTTCCGCATCAACAACAAGACCGTCGGTCAGGGCGTGGCGGTCAAGGTCGGCGAGAACTTCGGCATCCGCATCACCCGCATCGCATCGAAACGTCAACGCGTGAAGGCGCTGGCGGGTTGACGCCAGCACAGATTGACGGTCGGGGGACAATGCCGGGGCCCCTACAGGTCAGCAGCCGACCGATAACTGTCATCGCTAGCGGGAACGTCGAACGGGCCGACAATCTGCTCATTTTCGATGCGATCGGCGAGGTCACGTGCCCATTCTTTGACCCGGGCTTTCATCCAACTGTCGCTGTCATAATCGCCGCGGTTGATCTCCCGGGCCACACAATGCGCCCATGGAGGACCATGTTGTTGGTCAAGTCCATCCGGTGTGGGCTCAAGTCGGATTTCGTGGAGCCCGGCGAGCTGCGCCACATCCTGCAAGAGCGCGACGCCCATGCATACGAGGCGGAATCGCGTTTCGGGCGCATCGGGTCGAAACGCCGCCCAGTTCGGGGTGCGGAATCGCCGACGGATCAATGAAAGACCGTCGCTATCCTGTCGACTCGGAAGAAAAAGCGACCAATGGACAGGGGGCTGGCGGCCGGAGGCAAAAAACACGGGGTTTCCGCCCGGCCACACCTGCCTGAAAACCGTCTCACCTGATTCGACCGGCGGTGTCTCCATGCGCAATGAAATCAGGGGTCCCGGCACATCGCCCGGGACGGAGAGGTTTGCTCTACCCTAGCGGGCTGAAAGGCACTTTCTCCATGTACACGATCCGGTTGTCGCGGTATACGGTGCTCTCGGCGCTCCGGTCGTTGTAAAGGGTCAATTCGGTGATCGCCTTCCTGCCGTGTTCACGGCTCTGCCACTCGATGATGAGTCCGCCGCCCGGCTCGAAGTTGATCAGCACAGGCGGTGCCTTCGGATAGCGATCCCGCAGGACACCGAGCCATTTCATGGCCGCTACGACTGTCTCTGAAGTGGGCAAAGCCTGGGAGCCACCTTCAGATAATCGAACCTTCCGCAAGAGGTCGCGAAGCGCATCGATGCAGCGCTCCCAGTCTTCAACAGCAAGGTCCGCGGGTTCACTCGCGATACGGTCGTGCTGAAAACCGACTGTACCAGTTTCCGTCACATCTTCCCACCCTGCGGAATAATCACTGGCGAGTGTACTCATGGCGGCCCCAGTGCTCCTTTGCCTTGCTGGAGGTGACAGTGTCGAATTTACAGACGATCATCTTGTGCCCATGATGCAGGCCGGCTTCGATCCCCGTCAATCCTTCAGCGTCCGCCACCGCTTCGCCGGACAGGGACACCACTGGCCCGCGCGCGGTCAGGTTGAGAACCAGAAGGTCTTGCGGCGGATCATGGCCCACCCGCGCCGGTGAGGATTCCACGTGGAGACGGGCGGGAATCGTGGCGTGTTCCCACACCCATTGCCCTCGCAATCCTTTCAGTTGCAGTTCATCCATCGCCGCTGCCGGTGTACCCCAGAGTCCGGGAAAGACCCCGGGCCAGTCGCGAGGTGAATCCCACAGATCGCCTTGCGGGATACGGTTGACGTAAGTCAGGTGCCAAAGCCGTGACTGCGGGCGATTGAGCTGTGCATGCCTGAGCATGTCCAGCCATGCCTTCCACGCTTCACGGAACTGATCGAGTGCGGCGCTGTAACGTGGATACGCGTCCCCACGTTTGCGCCAGTTCACAACCAGACGGTCGGACTGGACCTGCCACATCCACTGATCGTCGCCCGAGACCATCTGGATACGGCAATCCGTCCGGTCGCTCAACGCCAGTCGCAATGACGGCGGGACCCACTGCCCTGCTGCCTCAAAGTCTTCGGCGGTCGGCCCGATCGGGGTAGTGGCATGCACGCTGGGGAACCGGTCACGGAAGGTGGTCCAGAACGCCCCGAGGTGTGCCGCGTTCAACCCCGCCGGCGGGTCGAATTCGACGGAAATCGCCACCTCCACCAGTGGCGGTCTCGTGTAGCTCGGCAGGGTCGTCACGTTTCCTGTCACCGAACTTCTCTCCGTGGAGCTCTAGCGGAGGCCTGTCAACCGATCACACCTGCCGCACCTTCACCTGCATCCCATCGGCGGAGACGACCTCGACCTCGACTTCGGCGGGGATCGTGCCACTCTCGGAGATGCAGTCGCGGCGTCGGCCGTCGATCACGCACACGCCCACCGGCCGCAGCGGCGTGACCGACTGGCCGCGCTTGCCCACAAGCGTCGTCTCGGCCTCTTCCGTGGCCTCGATCCCGGCATCGCCGTGGTCGGCCGGGGAGTGCCGTGGCTCGCTGCGAAGTGTCATCATCCGGCCGATTGGCGTGTCCGGCCAGAAGCGGACGATCAGGTACAGCACCAGCGGGATGGACATGATCACCACGATCGCCGCAGCAAGGCCATACGTGGTGTCGTGCATGAACAGCAGGATGACGAACGCGGCGGTGGCCACCGTCCCGAGCAGCCCGGCCGTCCCACCGGTGGGGACGAAGACTTCGAGGACGAAGAGGATGACCGCTGCGATGGCACAGATCAGGGCCCATTCAATCATGGTGGAGATTCTACTCCCAAAACATCAGGTCGGGATCGAGCCTCGGCTACCGCGAGGCAGTACCTGACAGCCGCCCGGGCGGCTGCCCGATTGCCGTACGATTAAATCCGGACTTGACACCCGGATCAACCGGCCCCGCAACCGGCGCAGGGCGAACGCATGTAGCTCCCGGATTGGGTGGCATGGTCAGCGGCTTGCGGGGGGTGTCCCCAGCCGATGGCCATCCGGGCTCATGCCCGGGGGTTCCGGGGGTTCCGGGGGTTCCCGTCATGGCTGTCAGCCGGCCCCGCCATGGCGGCTGCTGACGATGCCACCGGGGCTACATGCGCTTGCCTTCGCCGGTGCCCCCCGCGCCCGCCATCATCGTCCGTGGGCCATCGCCCGCGCCCGGCTCGGGCTCATTCGCCCGGAATGTGGCTGATGGTCCCTTCCCAAGGCGAGCTGGCCGTGGCGTAGAGCTTTCGGGGGATGCGGCCGGCGAGGTACGCCAGCCGGCCGGCTTCGAGGGCGTGACGCATGGCGTGGGCCATCTTCACCGGCTCCTTGGCGTGTGCCACGCCCGTATTCAGAAGCACCCCATCGGAGCCGAGTTCCATCGCCACCGTCACATCCGACGCCGTGCCGACTCCCGCATCGACGATCACGGGGTAGTCCGGCTGCCCGCCGGATTCGGGGTCCTTGAGCATCTCGAGAATGATGCGGATATTGGCGGGGTTGAGCACCCCTTGCCCGGAGCCGATGGGCGAGCCGGCGGGCATGACACTGGTGGCACCGGCATCGCGTATCTTCGCGGCCATGATCGGATCATCCGAGGTGTAGCAGAGCACCTGGAAGCCGTCGGCAACTAGCTCGCGACATGCCTCGAGCGTGCCCTGGGGATCGGGCAGCAGCGTCTTTCTGTCCCCGAGTACTTCGAGCTTGACCCATTCCCTGCCCGGATTATCGAGTTGCTCGAGCAACTCGCGGCCAAGCCGGGCCACGCGCACCGCATCCACGGCGGTGAAGCAGCCGGCGGTATTGGGCAGGATCGTGTAGCGGTCGGTGTCGATGTAATCGAGCAGCGAATGGCCCTGCTCATCAATCAGCCGCTCGCGGCGGACCGCCACGGTGATCACCTCCGCGCCGCTGGCATCGAGCGCCTGCTGCATCGTCGGATAGTCGCGGTACTTGCCGGTCCCGACGATCAGCCGTGAGCGAAGCGCGCGTCCGCCGAGGGTGAGCGGGGTATCGAGGGAAGTCTCCGTCTCGGGATTGGTATGGGTCATCGAAAACAGTTGCTCCTGCGATGTTCGGTTTCGTTGCATTCGTGATTGACAGAGCTTGCCCCCCGCGCGATACACCGCTTCAGCCACCGCCGACGAGCGTCACGACCTCGACCTCATCCCCCTCCTTCAAAGTTGTCTCGGCGTGGGCGCGCTTGGGGACGACCTCGCGGTTGACCTCGACCGCCACGGCGGCGTTACCAAGGCCCATCTGCTCAACCAACTCGGCGACGGTCTGCACCTCGCCGGCCTCCTGCTGCTGTCCATTGACGGTAATCTTCATAGCAACAGATGATACGCGCCGCCGGGACCTTTTTGCACCTCGACCGGGGTTGGGGGTGAATGCGGGAGCATGACACGCGCCGCGGAAAACCGCGCATGGGTGGCATGGTCAGCGGCTTCCGGAGGTGTCATCAGCCCGATGGCCATGCGAGCCCGCGAGGCGCTCGGGGGCCCCCTGAACCCTCCGGACCGCATGGCCATCGGCTGCGCTTGCGGGGGCAGCCGATAACGCAGCCAGCCGACCATCTCTGGCCACAAAGGGATCCCACGACATGAGTCATGAACCCGGGCATGAGGGGCGGCCGCCGCGCTGGGGAGCTGGGCGCGGGGGTGGCGGGACGCCGGGACGCTGCCGGATGCTTTCAGACCAGCCCGTACTCGCCAAGCACACCGCGTAACGCATCCCGGCCCGAATCACTCATCGGGGCCAGGGGCAGGCGGAGTTCACCGCTGTCCAGGCCCGCAAGCGCCATCGCCGCCTTGATCGATACCGGGTTGCCCTCGAGAAAGAAAGCCCGGAAGAGGGCGAACAGCTTCAGATGCCGCTGCTGCGCGATCTCCCAATCACCGGCGAGCGCGGCGTGGACCATCTTCACCACCCGCTGTGGAATGAGATTGCTCGCCACGCTGATCACCCCCCGGCCGCCGATGCTCGCAAGCGGCAGCGTCATCGAATCATCACCCGAGAGGATGACCATGCGGTCAGGCGGGCACAGCGCTGCGATCTCGCTGGCAATGTCCAGCGAGCCGGTCGCCTCCTTGATCCCGACGATGTTGGGATGCTCAGCGAGCCGCGCCACCGTGTGAGGTTCCATCGTGACACCGGTACGGCCGGGAATGTTGTAGAGCACCATGGGCAGGTCGACATCATCGGCAATGGTCATGAAATGGCGGTACATGCCCTCCTGCGATGGCTTGTTGTAATACGGGCAGACCTGGAGGCTCGCCGAAGCGCCCACACTCGCGGCGTGTCGGGTCAGCCGCAGGGCCTCCTGAGTCGAGTTTGACCCCGTGCCCGCAACGATCGGGATGCGACCCTCGGCGGTTTCGACGACCACCTCGATCACGCGGTCATGCTCTTCGTGGCTCAGCGTGGGGCTTTCACCCGTGGTCCCGCAGGGCACGAGGCCATCAATGCCGGCCTGCACCTGCCCGGTGACATTGGCCCGCAGCCGATCGAAGTCCACCTCTCCATCGCGGAAAGGGGTCACCATTGCCGTAAGCACACCTTGAAACATGGCCACATGGCCTCCTGTGGGTGGGAAGGCGCCAATTTAGACCACGGCCGCCGCACTGGCAACGCGCCGCCGGCGGCGGCAAGGGCAAACGCATGTAGACGCGAAACCGGCTGGCTGCGTCAGCGGCTGCCCCCGGAAGCGCAGCCGATGGCCATGACGGCCTGTGATTGGGGGTTCGCCGCATGGCCATCAGCCGCCCTCGGAAAGACGGCTGCTGACCATGCCACCCAAGCTACATGCGTTCGCCCTGCGGCGGCGGCAAGGGCTCGCGAAGCGGCCATGCCACCCGCGGTTGTCCCCCCGCGCGGTGTTCTACATGCCCCTTCGCCCATCACGCCGCCTCTTCAAGCCCCATTTGCAGGCGATACATCCGCGCGTACCAGCCGCTGCGCTCCATCAGTTCTTCGTGTGTGCCGCGCTCGGTGATGCGGCCATCGCGCAGCACGATGAGCTGATCGGCATCGCGCACCATCGACAAACGGTGAGACACGATCAAGCCCGTGCGGCCTTCGAGCAGCCGCGTCAGCGCGGCCTGGATGATCGTTTCACTCTCCGGTTCGACCGCGGCGGTGGCTTCATCGAGCAGCAGGATCGCCGGGTCCGCAAGGAATGCGCGGGCGATGCAGATGCGCTGCTTCTGCCCACCGGAAAGACGCACGCCCCGCTCGCCCACGAGCGTGTCATAGCCCCGGGGCAACTGCTCGATGAAGCCATGGGCATTGGCCAGTTCCGCCGCTTCGATCAACTGCGCTTCGGTGGCATCGGGCCGGCCATAGAGGATGTTGGCCCGCACCGATTCGTTGAACAGGAACGGCTCCTGCGTCACCACGCCGAAGTGGCTGCGAAGCGACTGCTGCATCAGGTCGCGCAGGTCGTGGCCATCGAGCGTGATGCGCCCGGCCTGCGGATCATAGAGCCGAAGCATGAGTGACAGCAGCGTGCTCTTGCCGCCACCGGAGGGGCCGACGATGCCGAGCTTCTGCCCGCAGTCGATGTGGAGGTCGATATCCCGCAGGACAGGCTCGTTGTCCTTGGCGTAGGCGAAAGTCACTTTCTCACAGGCAAGGCGCCCCTCGGCCCGGGGCAGTTGGCGGGCATCGGGCTTGTCGGTGACCTCGATCGGTTCATCCATCAACTCGAACACGCGCGAGGCGGCGGCGCCGGCGCGCTGGAGCATCTCGTTGAGCTGTGCCAGGGTCTGCACCGGGGCAAAGAGCTGCCACCAGTAACCGCGGTAGGCCACAAGGCCGCCGACGGTGAAGCGGCCGGCCATCACCATCGCCGCGCCGACCCCGAGCATCGCCACGTTTGAGAGGAATCCCACCGCCGCGACTGCCGGGAAATACCCCGCCCGCGCCTTGACACCGCGCATCGATGCATCGAGATAGTCGCGGTTGGCCCGCTCGAAGCGCGCGATCTCGAACCGGTCAGCGCCGAAGGCCTTGATGACCAGCATGCCGAGGAAGTTCTCCTGAAGCTTGGCCGACACATCGCCCAGCCGGTCACGGACCTGGCGATAGACGCGGCGGACGCGGCGGTTGAAAAACCGAACCAGCAGCACCACCCCGAGAAGCGGCAGCAGCGTTGCCGTACCCACGATCCAGTTCAGATACAGGATCACACCCGCCACGCCGATCAGTTGCAGGATGTTGGCCACCGCCTGATCCACCCCGCGGATGGCCACCTCCTCGAGCGTGTCGATGTCGCTCATCGTCCGCGAGACCAGGTCACCGCTGCGGCGCTGATGAAAGAAGCCGATCGAGTGGTGCTGGAGGTGACGGTACAGGTCCGTACGCATGTCATAGATGAAACGCTGACCCACAAAGCCCATGACATAACGGTGGCCCACGCTCATGACCGTACCGAGCAGGTAAACCAGCAGCATCAGTGCCAGGGCGAGCAGGAGAAGATTCGTCCGAGTGCCAGCCCATTCAATCCCCGCCGGCGTATCGGCCAGGATCACCTGGTCGACCACGAACATCCACACCAGCGGGGCAAAGAGCTGCGCGGGTGTCGACAGCAGCAGCAGCAACAGCCCGAACAGCAGATGCCAGCGATAAGGATGGAGATAACCGAGCAGGCGCCGGACAGGCCCCATGGCAGTTCCTTTCGAACCGGTGGCTGAAGTTGCAATAACTCACTTTCGGCCAACGGCGCCGACCGGTCAACTCCGTACCGCCGGCAACGATTAAAGCGCAAGCCCCACACCCGGGTCCCCTCGCCCCCGCAACCTGCCCCCCGGAACCCCGGATTCCTCAGAATCGCCGCAACCCCCGCTACCGCAAGTGGGTACATGACACGCGCTGCGGGAGCCCCTTACTCCCTCTCCCTTCGGGAGAGGGCTGGGGTGAGGGGGGACTCGGTGTAAACGCCCGAATGCTTCATGTACCGCCCTTCCCGCCTCATGCGGGGATCGGCCCTCGGTTCAGGCCACGGCACGACCGGCACGAATTTGCCCGTCACTGCCGGCCCCTCTCCCGAGGCAAGAGTGAGGTAAGAGTTGCTCCGCCGCATTCGTCATGCACCCACCGCAAGTCTTCGCCTGATCCACCATCTTTGCCGGGACCGGCCCCGACGGTACAATCGTGGTTCGCAATAGTTGCAAGCCGCTTCTCACGCCTGCTTGAAGGACTCTCAGCCATGCCGGAACGTCCCGATGCCCGCTTCGCTACCGCCATCACGTGCATTGATGGGCGGGTCCAGGTGCCGGTGATCGAGTG
>PUNN01000200.1 GCA_003552605.1 Phycisphaeraceae bacterium | reverse complement strand
GCTAAAAAAATAAAATGAAAAAGTGGTACGAAGAGCTTTTTGAAAACTATGCTTGCAAATATGACAGTGAGTCTTTTACGGCCGGGACAGCCGGGGAATGCGATTTTATTGAAAAAGAGATAGGCTTCGATAAGTCAAAGAAAATAATAGATATAGGATGCGGTACGGGGCGCCATTCCATAGAGCTTGCCTCTCGCGGCTACAGCGTAGCGGGTATTGACCTCTCGGAATCGATGCTTGACAGGGCTCGCGAAAAAGCAGAGAAGAAAGGGGTAAAAGTCAGCTTTTTAAAACATGATGCGCGGGACCTTCCCTTCAGAGAGGAGTTCGACCTGGCAATAATGCTCTGTGAGGGAGGTTTCCCTCTTATGGAAACCGACCGTATGAATTACCGCATACTTAAAAACGGCGCAGAGTCTCTGAAGAAGGGGGGGAAATTTATTTTCACTACCCTTAACGGGCTCTTCCCTATTTTCAATTCCCTCAAAAAGTTTCATGATTCCGTATCGGGTAAAGAGGATGCCTGTTATTATGAAGAGGGCCGATTTGATTTGATGACTTTCCGGGATTATAATAGAACAGTTTTTGAGGATGATGACGGGAATGTCAGGGAGCTCAAGTGCAGCGAAAGGTATTATATCCCTCCCGAAATCAGGTGGCTTCTGGAGAGTTTGGGCTTTGAAAAAATAGGTATTTTCGGGGCAAAACTGGGGGCCTTTTCCCGTCAGGACCCCCTGACTCCGGAAGATTTCGAGATGCTGGTGGTTGCCGAAAAGATTAACAAGAAAGGAAAAGACAGAAAATGAAAGATTTGTTTAAAGGAGTAAAAAAATTCTGTTCGGAGGAATACGGCAGGAAAAAGAAGCTGTTTGAAGAGCTTAAAGAAAGCCAGGCTCCCCATACCCTTTTTATATGCTGTTCGGATTCAAGGGTTCTGCCGGATCTTATAACAGAGAGCCTTCCCGGTGAACTTTTTGTGGTGCGGAATATTGCAAACATAGTCCCCTACTGGCGCGAGTCGGATGAGTACCTGGCAACCACATCGGCCATAGAGTATGCGGTGCTGGCGCTTGAAGTGGATAACATAGTGGTCTGCGGACACTCAAACTGCGGCGGATGCAAAGCCCTTATGAATCCCTCGAGTACCGGCAAAATGGTCCACGTGGCAAAATGGATGGAACTGGCCGCGCCGGTAAAGGAAGCTGTCTCTTCTATTGAGTATGAAAAAAATAAGCAGGTCTGCGCGGAAAAAGAGAATATCCTTCAGCAGATAAAACATCTTATGAGCTACCCTTTCATTAAAAAGCGCTCTGATGAAGGAAAAATTAATGTCTACGGGTGGTATTATGATATAGGCGTCGGAGCTGTGTACAACTACGATTGGGAGAAGAAGGAATTTACCAGGATTTAAAGAAACGGCCCCTTACAAGGACAAACAGAAAGAGCAGGTTAAAGGGAAGTATAATAAGAAGAATATAGAAGAAGGGCATCTCGGCAGCCAGGGGGGTAAGAATAAGAGAAAGAAAAATCAGAAAATTGTGACCGGCCGGACCCAGCAGCCGCGCCTTGCGCATAAAGGGTCCTGCTTTGGATATAAATTTTGCCCTCTTTGAAGGATCTTCGAGAAAATAGTTTTCGTCCCCGCTTTTAGCCTTTCCGCTCTGAAGGGTCAAGTAGAGCCTGTATATTTTAAGAAAACTTCGCTCTAAAGTTGAATCACTCTGCTTTATCCGGTTGGATATGCGCTGTGGAGAATCGAGTTCGCCTCCTTTTCTTATAACCCGGGAGAGAAACTGCTGTTTCCTGTAGTCGAACAATATGCAGTGAAGCCCCATTGAGACGGCCGCCGCCAGGACCCATATCCAGGCCCCGTAAATATACCTGGAAAGATATATGGCCATACCGGCATGAACTGCAATGGCCGTAGTATAGTCTGCCAGCCCGTCAAGAATCCTTCCCAGGCGGCTCTGCTGGTTTTTCATCCTGGCCAGCTGTCCGTCTGCGCAGTCCAGGATCATTGCCGCCAGGAGTAATATTCCTCCCAATACAGGATTTCCCCGGGCGGTAAAAACTCCGGCCCCGATTCCGCAGACTGCCGAAAACAGTGTAAGATGGTTGCCGGTTAAGAAAGTACTTGCCGCCGGCCGGACTATGAGAGCTGCAGCCGGCCTTAAAAAAGAGTGATGGGGTTCTTCGGTGTATAGCCGCTTAAGGGCGGTTTCGGAAGAGGGCACAACTATCAGATGCTTTTCTTAATAACTGCCGAATCCAGCATATCGGCTGCATCTTCAATGACATCCGATACGTGGACCACGTGAAAAATGAATTCCCTGAGGTGTATCTTCTGGGCAAGGGATAAATCTTCGGAGAGGAAAACCTTTTCGGTAAGGTGCCACTCCAGTGTATCGAGCTCTTCTTCGCAGGTGTTTACCTCTTTTATATTCTCCCTTATCTTTTTGTGATCATTAAAATAGTTGTCAACTGCCACCACCAGGGGCTTGAGGGTTTCGGTATTTCCCTTGGCCAGTTTTATAATATCCTCCGCAAACTCCTTTGGGACGTAAGGTTTCTGCGACACAATGACGTCGCAGCATGATTCAGCCCGGTCGGCAATATTATCCTGTTTGGCTACGTAATTGATTATATCTTCCCGCACCGCGGGGAAGAAGGCCCCGGTATACAGGTCGGCTATTATTGATCTTCTGAATTTGTCCGCCCGGCTTTCGTTCTGGTGGGTCTGGAAGGCCAGTTCGGAGGCCTTTTTAAGGTCCCCGTCCACATAGTGCCGGATTGAGTTGTACATAGCATCTACTGTGTCGGAAACAGCGTGAAGGTGTTTCTTTATATCTT
>PUNN01000058.1 GCA_003552605.1 Phycisphaeraceae bacterium | reverse complement strand
GTTCCGCCCGAGCAGAAAAGGTCAGGAACTTTTGTTGCCAGGGGCGGCCACCTGATCGCCTGGTATACAGGGGCGCAACGCGTCCCATTCTTCCCATGACTCGGCCTGCCTGACCCGTTAGCCCCAGTCGCGTAGCGTGGCCGATCGGCAACATTGGTTCCTGACACGTTTTTCATGGGCGCTACGGCTTGGCCGGGGCGTCGAGCAGGATGCTCGCCGCGGCGACACGGTAGCCCTCGGCGGTGGTGGTCTCAAAGGTGAGCTCGTTCCGAGGCTTCACCTGATCCACCTCGATGGGGATGTCCACCGTCCAGTCGCGCGCGGGAATGGTGATCTTTTCACCGTTGAACTCGACCACCGCCTGACCTTCATCATCAATGTGTTCGACGATGAGCCGCAGCACGGCACGCTCAGCTTGGGCGCGGTGATCGCGATCGGGCTCAATGGTGAGGGTGACCGGTTCATCGGGCTCGATTTCGTGGAGAATCCCCTCCCGGGCAAAGGCCTGCTGGCGCTCGACCCGGTTCGACGACTCGGGATCACCACGCAGCGGAATGATGATCCGGGCGGCCTCGCGGGCGCCAAGCTCGAGTGTGATCTCATCCTCGCTGCCGGCCACATCGACCGGGTGCTCGGCAAGCTTCAAGCCATCCTCACCGGCCTCGAGGCGCTTGCGTGTGCCGGCATTGAAGCTCGTGCCCTCCGGCGCGGCAAGGTCGAGGCTGATGTGGCGCTGCTGATCGGCATCGTTGAACAGCGCAATGACCAGATCGCCATCGTTGATCGCCGCCACCGGCCACACATGCGGGTCATCACTCAAGGCATACATCATCGACCCACGCAGCGGCCGCAGCAGCCGAAGGGCGTAGGCCGGGCCATCCTCGGGGCCGAACTGATGCTCGGTGCGGGCGCCCACCTTGGCCGGGCTGTGATAGAGCAGGCCGAGGATGTCGCGAAGGGTATAGGTGGCGCTTGCGGCCTCCTGCATGATCCGTTCACGCTCATCTTCGGGACGCTGTTCGATCCCGTGAAGCGCCGGGTCGAGCTGGCCACCGGTTTCGGTGTTGTAGTGGCGAATCCAGCGGTCGTGCTCGGCCATGGTGTGGGCCATGCCCACCTCGTACCAGCCGGTGACGGCCCGGGTATCGAGCCCGTAGTGATGCTCGGTCAGCCCATCGATGAGATCGACCGCTTCTTCCAGCATCGGCTCATAGAGTTCCTTCCATACCCCCCACTCACCATGGGAATAGCCGAAGTCCCAACCGGCCAGGACCTTGACATCGGGATGGGTGTCCTTGATGACCTCGGCCCAGGGTTTGAACATCCACATGTAGAACTGGAGGTTCTGCCGGCCGGACCAGAAGCCGACCTGCGTGGGGTCCTCGATGCCCCATTTCTCCACCACGGTGAACTGCTGCTCCTCGCGGTTGGTCCAGTACCAGTCGGAGGGGCTGGCGCCGCGGAAGGTGTCGCCGGGCTCGAGTCCTTCGGGAATGTCGACGCCGTAGTAAATATTGCCATCCTCGCCCTCCGCCCACAGCCTGCGCCAGCGCAGGTGCTCAAGCGGCTCATCCCAGCCCTTGATGGTTACGGGGCCACCATCCTCGGCCTCATCGATCTCGTAGAAGCGGGGGTTGTAGTGGTTGCGGCCCGCGCCGTGTGAGCGGCTGGCCCAGTTGAGATACGGCTCGTTCCAGAACTCGGCATAGAACGTGCGATCGGGATGGGCCTTGGCCTTTTCGGCATACTCGCGGCCGATGCGCCTGAAGGACGCTTCGTAGTCGGGGTTGGTCAGCACCGTCGCCGGGTTGTAGCGGTCGCCAGGACAGTCGATGACCACTGGGACGTCCTGGTAAAGCGGATTCAACTCACCATCGCCATCGAGCGCCGTCGTGGCGGAACTGGGCTGAAAGTGGATCTGGCGATGCGCGCCGATGCCGAGGTCTTCAATCAGCTCCGGCGAAAGCGACACCGCGTGGGTCCCGAAAATCCCAGGCGGCACTTCATCCCGGTCGTGGACGACCAGCAACCGCCCGTCGATGCTGACGTTGACATCGGACGATTGCTCCATGGCGGTGTCAGATGCGGCGGCGCAACCGGCCGCGGCGAGCATCAGGGCAAGGAAAACGAAGGTGCTTCGCAGGTTTGGCATGAACGTCTCCGGTCGAAATCGGCGTAATCCATCGCGTACCGGCCAGCCTCTTCCCGAGGCGGGGATGGCCATCTCCCGGGCCCAACGCACGGGCCATGGTGATGATTGCGGGGGCAGGCTGATATATTGGTTCAGGCCGGTCGCGCCGGGTTGCATGTGGCCCATGCAACGGTGTGGTCGGCTTGTGCCGTCGGCAGAGGTGCGGTGTTGCCAGGCCGCGCCGGCGGCGGCCTCTCAGCGAACCCACAAACGGTGTGGAGGTGTCCTATGAAGAAGGTGCTCGTCATCGGCGCAAACGGCAAGACGGCAACCCGGGTCGTGCGGCTGCTGCGGGATGGGCCGCATGAGCCGGTGGCCATGATCCGCCATCCTGAGCAGCGCGAAAAGTTCGATGCCATGGGCGTGGCGACCGTGCTCGGGGACCTCGAGTACCCGATCGACCACGCCGTGGCCGGCTGCGATGCAGTCATCTTCGCCGCGGGCTCAGGCTCGAAGACGGGTAAGGACAAGACGGTGCTCGTTGACCACCTCGGCGGCATCCGCGCGGCGGTGACGGCCCATGTCCATGGCGCACGCCGCTTCATCATGCTCAGCGGTCTCAACGCGGATGTGAACAGTCACAGCCGCATCATGCATTACCACCGCGCCAAGGCGCATGCGGACAACTTTCTCCGCGGCCATCACGAGGTGCTGCCCGG
>PUNN01000165.1 GCA_003552605.1 Phycisphaeraceae bacterium | reverse complement strand
GGTGGGCGGATGTGGACAAGGCACGCGACGAGATCAACGCCTCGATCAAGCGCTACCGTGGGCATCAGTCCTTCGAACTATCCGTTGAAAACGAGATGACGGACGCTCCGGCCCCGGCCGGGAAGGAAGATGTGCCGGAGACTCCCCCCGCGTCGCCTCACCCTGAGCCGGTACGGTAACCCCCGATCATGTCGACCACTCATCCTGTTGTAATCATTCCCGGCGATGGCATCGGCCCGGAGGTCATGGATGCGGTGCTTCGCATCCTGGAAGCCACCAATGCGCCCTTGCGGTGGCTGCGACATAAAGCCGGTCTTGCCGCGCTTGAGGAAGGCAACGAGGTGCTGCCGCGGACCACGCTCGAAGCCATCGAGCACGAGGGCTTGGCGCTCAAGGGCCCCTGCACCACGCCCGTGGGCAAGGGGTTTTCCTCGATCAATGTTCAGCTTCGCAAGCGGCTGAATCTCTACGCGGCGGTCCGTCCCGTCCGTAGCCTGCCCGGGGTGCGCTCGCGATATGAGAACGTGGACCTGGTCATCATCCGCGAGAATACCGAAGGTCTATACAGCGGCGTCGAGAACGAGGTGGTGCCCGGCGTGGTCATGAGCATGAAGGTGGCCACCGAGACCGGTTGCCGCCGCATCGCTCACTGGGCATTCCGCTATGCCACGCAGCGGCGCCGTCGGAAGATCACGGTGATGCACAAGGCCAACATCATGAAACTCACCGATGGCCTGTTTCTGCGCGAGGCCGAGCGGGTGCAGCACCATGAATACCCCAATATCGACCTCGAAACGACCATCATCGACGCCGGCTGCATGCGGCTGGTCCAGGATCCATCACAGTTCGACATCCTGCTCCTGGAAAACCTTTACGGCGATGTGGTCAGCGATCTGTGCGCCGGACTCGTGGGCGGGCTCGGCGTGGTGCCGGGTGCGAATATTGGCGATCACGGTGCGATCTTCGAAGCGGTCCACGGCTCGGCCCCCGACATCGCCGGCAAGGATGTGGCCAATCCTCTCGCCCTGCTGATGTCCGCCGTGATGATGCTCAACTATCTCGCCGATGAGCGCGAAGATGGCTCCTGCCGCGAGATCGCCGGCCGGATCAAGGCCGCGTACAACCAGGCCCTCTCCGATGGATGCCGGACCCGCGACCTCGGAGGTGACCTCGGCACCAAGGCCTTCGCGGATGCGATCATTGAGCGGCTGAGCGCGTGATCACGGGGATCGACTCACCCCATGTGCTCGATCACAGCCTGTCCGAACTTGCTGCACGCCACCTCTTTGGCTCCTTCCTTGAGGCGCGCGAAATCGTAGGTGACGATGCCGTTGCCGATGGCACCATCCATCCCGCGGATCACCAGGTCCGCCGCTTCGTGCCAGCCGAGGTGGCGAAGCATCATCTCGCCCGAGAGGATGACCGAGCCGGGGTTGACGCGGTCCTGCCCGGCATACCTGGGTGCGGTGCCGTGGGTGGCTTCGAAGATGGCATGTCCGCTTTCGTAGTTGATGTTGCCGCCGGGGGCGATGCCGATGCCGCCCACGCAGGCCGCGAGTGCATCGGAGATGTAGTCGCCGTTGAGGTTGAGCGTGGCGATCACATCGTACTCCGCCGGCCGGGTCAGTATCTGCTGAAGGAAGGCATCGGCGATTGAATCCTTGACGGTGATCTGCTGCCCGTCGATGTTCATCTGTCGCCACGGGCCACCATCGAGCAGGCTGGCCCCAAACTCGCTGTCAGCCAGTTCGAAGCCCCAGTCACGGAAGGCCCCCTCGGTGAACTTCATGATGTTGCCCTTATGCACCAGCGTGACCGAAGGGCGGCGGTTCTCGATCGCGTAACGAATCGCCGCACGCACGAGGCGTTGCGTGCCCTCGCGGCTGACCGGCTTGACACCGAAGCCGGCGGTATCCGGGAAGCGGACCTTGCTGTAAAGGTCGGGGAAGTTGTCAGCCATCAGCTTTTTGAATTGCTCGCAAGCTTCACTGCCCTGCTCAAACTCGATGCCGGCATAGATGTCTTCGGTGTTTTCACGGAAGACGACCATATCCACCTGCTCGGGCTTGAGCACGGGCGTGGGTACGCCGGTGAAGTACCGCACCGGCCGCAGGCAGACAAACAGGTCCAGGATCTGCCGCAGGGCCACGTTAAGTGAGCGGATGCCCCCGCCCACGGGGGTGGTCAACGGCCCCTTGATGCCCACGCGGTACTTCTTGAACGCATCGAGCGTCTCCTGCGGCAGCCATTGGCCGTTCTTGTCATGGGACTTCTGCCCGGCGAGCACTTCCTGCCAGGCGATGCGGCGCTGTCCGCCGTAAGCCTTGCTGACGGCGGCATCGAATACCGGCTGAGCTGCGGCCCAGATGTCGGGGCCGGTCCCATCACCTTCGATGAAGGGGATGATCGGGCAGTTGGGCACTTGCAGCTTGCCATTGGTGAAGTCGATTGCCTCGGGCGTGAATGTGGTCGTCATCGTTCGCTTCCAGGGTTTGCAGGATTCTCGGGGGGGGGCGACGGAGCCGGGGCCCGGGGCACGGCGGCAAACAAGCCTCGGGGGCCATGGCACGTCGATGGCGTCGGGAAGACAGCCGTCGCGGGACAGCGCCCGTTGTTCCGGAAGCTCCTGTGGCATTCCGCCGCGCCCCTGACCCGTCCGTGCGTGCCAGAAAGGGCATTATGCGGATTCGACGGCCCCCGACAACCCGCAGTCCGGCCAGGCAGGTCGCACGGGTGCATGACACGCACCGCGGAAGGCTCTTGCTCCCTCTCCCCTTTTTCCGGGGGCGGGAGAGGGCTGGGGTGAGGGTAGATTGGTGCCGGTCGTGCCGTGGTTGAACCGAAGGCCGACC
>PUNN01000359.1 GCA_003552605.1 Phycisphaeraceae bacterium | reverse complement strand
CTTTGTAGCCGGAGAAGGCCGGGTGGCATGGTCAGCGGCTTCCGGGGGTGTCCGCAGCGGATGGCCATGCGTCCCCCAGGGTGCCGGGGGTGCCGGGGGTGCCGGGCGCCCCGAGCACCTCGCGGCCTCGCATGGCCATCGGGCTGCCCCGGAAGCAGGACAGCCCGCTGACACAGCCAGCCATGCTCGATTTTCCGCGGCGGGTGTCATACGCCCCCCACGCGCAGGCGGGGGTTCTGGAGCTTCCACGGGTTTCCCGGCGTGTCCTCGGGCACAGGGGGGCTACGAGGTGGAAAAGTGGAAAGAAAAACCCCCAGCCCCGCGGAAGCATGGTCTGACCACGCTTCCAGGGCCGGGGGGGCGGGGGGGCAGTTGAGTCCGAGGCTTGGCCGGGCGTTTTCCCGGCGAGTTGTGGGGGCTTGCCGGGATTGCCCGGTATTCCCCGAGGGTTTCCGGGGCTCCGGGTTTCCGGGGGTCCGGGGTTCAGCGCTCAGCGGCGAAGTACATCGCCAGTTGCAGCACGTACCAGAACAGCAGCACCAGTGCGCCAAGCAGGCCGAGCGAGGCTGCCACATGCTGGCCCACGCGATAGTGGTGCAGCACGTTCGAGGTCTCATAGAGGATGAACCCGCTGGCCAGGGCGACCATCGCGACGATGAAGATGATGCCGAGTTGGAATCCGAAAAGGATCGAGCAGACGATCAGCGCCATCGCCGCCATGGCCAGGATCGTCAGCACTCCGCCCATGAAGGAAAGGTCCGCCCGCGTGGCGAAGACGAAGGTGGTCAGCACGGCGAAGATCAGCATTGTTGCGATGCCGGCGGTACCGATGATGTTCTGATCGGGGAAGCCGATCTGCGCGACGGCAAGCAGCGGCACAAGGATCGCCGATTGCGCCAGCACGTACACCCCGAGTCCAAGGTACTGCACCTGCGGGGAAACCGCCGAGTGGGCCCACTTGTGCGCTACGGTGCTCACGAGCATGAACAGGGCGAGCACGATCAGCCAGTTGAAGCCGGACAGCGCGAAGCCGAGCGTCTGAACGAGGGTTGCTTCCGGCACGAAGGTGAACACCATCGCCTGGATCGCGACGATGGCGAGCACGGCGCCGAACAGGTGCATGTAGGTCTTGCGGAGAAAGGCGATGCGTTCGTCGACGCTGGTATCGGCGACGACCTCCGCATAACGCGCCTGAAGCGCCCCGAGATCACTCTGGCCCTGGTTCGGATCGTACGGATTCTGGTACTGGCTCATGGCTGTCCCCATATTCAGTGGTTGAAACCGTCGCTGACCTTCCCGCCCGGTCACGATGACCGGGCGTGGAGGCAGTAAGTCGCCGAAGCAAGGTAGTCGGGTAGAGGCTTCGGGTCAAGGGTTTTGCAGCAGGGTTGTGAATGCTCAATAGAAATGTCACGGTCATTTTCTCATTAGAAATGTCAGGGGGCAAGCCGCCGGGTGGGGCTGGGGCCGGGGGTGAGGGCGCGTTCCTACGGGCCCTGCAACTTTCCCCTCACCCCAGCCCTCTCCCGAGGGGAGAGGGGGCAAGAGGCGTGCTGCGACATGTGTCATGCACCCTTGCACTCGGCCCGGCAGGGCCACGTGCCATTCTGGAGCATCCCGTTGGCAAATTCGGCCGAGCCGCCAAGCCTGCGCGGGCACCGCCGCGGGTGGGTGGCCCGTGGGGCAGTCCGCGCCGCAAACCTATGCGTAAGGGCATCTTACCGCACGCGGCGTGGCAGGCCATCGGCGATGCGGGGCAGCAGGTCGGCCAGTTCGCTCGCGAGCAGGCCGGCCGCACCGTGGTGGATTCGCCACAGTTGCCCCGCCGCGCCGTGCATCCATGCCCCGAGCCTCGCAGCGTCACGGCCGGTCAATCCCTGGGCCATCAGCGCGGCGATCAGGCCGGTCAGGACATCCCCGCTACCGCCCACGCCGAGGACGGGGCCGCCGGTGGGGTTAACCCAGCTTTCGTTGCCATCGGCGATGATGGTGTTGGCGCCCTTGAGCACGATCACCGCATCGAGCCGCCGCGCCAGCGTCGCCGCGGCCTCGTATCGCGCTCGGGAGGTTGATTCCGGCGGTTCCAGCCCGAGGGCACGCGCGAGCCGGGCGAATTCGCCGGGATGGGGTGTGAGGATGCGCTCGCCGCAGCTCGGGCTGGTCCTGGTCGCGATCCTGTCCGGGCCGAGTTCGCACAGCAAATTCAGGCCGTCGGCATCCAGAACCATGGGGCGGGCATCAGGCAGCACACGCTCGAGCGTGGCACGGGCGCGTGCGGAGGTGCCCATACCGGGGCCGACGGCGAGCACGGCCCGGCCGTTGGGATCGGCGGCGTCGAGCCAGCCCGTGTCCGGCGAGTCAGGCAGTTCGATACCGGTGGCATGTGGCTCGATGACCAGGCTGAGGGCGAGCACCTCGCGGCTCGCGGCGATGCGTGCCAGCCCCGCGCCCCCGCGAAGTGCCGCCCGGGCGCACAGTGCCGGCGCACCGGGCATGGTCGGGCAGCCGCCGATGATGATGACCGTGCCGAAGGTGCCCTTGTGGCCGTCGAGCGGCCGGGCGGGCAACGGTGGGGGCCGGTCATGGACAGGGCGTCCCGGGCCGGCCATTACTGATCCCTTCCCTGTGGCATCCCCGGCGTGGTGCGGAGGCGCAGGCGCTCGAGAAACGCATCGAGCCGGCGGGCATCCGCTTCGAGGTCCTCACCGTCGAGCATGTCGTGTGCGATGGCGATGCGGCCGGCATGGTTGGCGCTGGTGATGGCATCGATGTCGACCCATCGGGCGCCGAGTGGCTCCGGTTCGCCTTCCCTTGCCGGCTCATCGCCCCCGGCCCATGCCTGCACCCACATGCGGAAAGCAAACACCGGGTCAGGGTCACCATCTTCCGCTTGCTGCGCCTGATCCATCTGCTCGCCGGGCGCTTCGCCCGGCACCTGCTCTTCGTAGACGAGGCCGACGACGATGCGTGCGGGGATCTGCTGTGATCGAAGCGCCGCCGCGAGTGCCCACGCGGCGGTTGCGGACTCGCCGAGCGGCTCGACCTCCTTGCCGCGCTCGACCGCCCCGATTGCCTCGTGGCCCGCTTCATCAGCCAGCCACTCGGTGACGGCCTGCTTGAGCAGGGCGGCGCGGCCGAGTGAATCGGTGACCTCCGGCTCGGCTTCCACTGCCGCCGCCGCGGCCTTGGCGAGCGCTTCGTGATCCGAGGGGACCCTGGGGGCGGGTTCACGATGGTGCCGATGCGGTGTATCCGCGGCCGGGTTGGCCGGCCGGGTGCCATCCACGACCAGGATGAGGGTGCCGGCATGGGAGAATACCGGCCGCTGCCAGCCCGCCCGGGGCAGGTCGCCGAGGCCGAGTGGGGCGGGGCGGTCATCCTCATCGCCGGCTTCGCGGTCGCGGACCTTGTCACCGTCATCGGCGGGCGGGTCGAGTTCCAGCCTGTAGATCGCATCGTGGAAGCTGTCGTCCACCGGCAGTGGCCGGTCGATTGTGAGGCGCTTCGAGGCGAGGTCGGGAAGTGGGGGGCTGTCGGTGTCCTGGGCGGACTGTTCCCTTTCAGGTGCGTTCCCGTCTACTGGCGCTGTCGCGGCCAGCATCAGGGCGATTGCCATGGACAGCAGACACAAGGGGTTGGGCCGGGCGAGCGGCATGTTCAGGGACGGTGGCGCCCATCTGCGGGTTTGAAGCTTCATGGGGGTATTGTCGTTTCCATCGAAGCTCACCGCCACTCGATCTCGTACCAGATGGTGTCGTAGCGGCTTCCGGGTTCGATGGCACTTCGGCCGTTGCCCCGGTCATCGATGCGCATCTCCCCCTTGCGCTTGCCCCGTTCATCGAGCGCCCATGCGCGTACCTGCCGGGCGCGCACCGGCAACTCGACGCGGGCGGGGATCACCTCGACGCGGCTGGGCTTGCGGCCCCAGTCAGCGCCGACGCTGCTCTGCTCATCGCTGGTCCACTTCATGTCCGTGTTGGCGGCCTTGCCGGTGGCCACCATCAGGGCGCGGCCGGAGCCATAGAAGCCGCCTTCGAGCACCGTCAGGGCGATGGTGCTCCAGCCCTGGCTGTTTCGTCCGGGCCGGATGGTCACATCGCCGAGATCGTATCGGCGGTCACTGCTGTAGCCGATGACGGCCATGCTTCGCGGCGTATCGACGGTGACCACGCCCTTGCCCTGGCGTGCGAGGTCCCATTTCAGTTCATCGGTGTCGGTGGCGTACACCGAAGAACGCGGCGGCTCGGCGAAGCTGGGGGAGTTTCTGTTCGCCCGGCCGTCGGTCAGCTCGATCGCCGTGGCCGAGGTCAACGGCAGGTATCGCGGCATGCCGAGGGCACTGGCATCGAGCACGTTCCACGCGCGGCCGTAGCGGCGGATGAGCTCCCGTTCCTTTTCGGCGGAAAGCTGCACGGTTGAAGTGCGCCCGGCCGGGCTGACATCGCCACGTCTGAACATCGCCGCCGCGGCGGGCAGGTTGGCCATCTTCGTCGGGTGCTGGCCGATGGCGAAGAAGCCCTGGATACGCCCGGCATCCCAGTCGAGGTCGCTGGCGTAGTCGAACAGGAACAGCCCATCCCAGTCCTGATAGGCGGCGTAGGCCGCGGCGAGAAGCGGGGCCTCGCTCGAATAGGTGTTGGGCGCGGCGTGGTTGTATTCGGTTACAAGGAAGGGGTGGTCCTTGACCCGCCGCAGGGCCATCGATGCCAGCGGGCCGCCCTGGTTGCTGACCATGCTCTGGTTGGTCACGTGCCATTCATCCGGGTCCCACGCGCGGCCGGGGAAGCGCGGATGCTGCCAGTAGCCGTGGGCGTTGAACGCATCCATGCCCTCCTGGACGTGCGGCGTCGAGCAGCCGAGCACGGTGCCGAGCAGCAGTGCCTTGACGTTGAGCTGATCACGCAGGTATTGCTGCATCGTCTGCCAGTAATCGCGCTCGACCTCCCACAGGAAGCTGGTGAAGTCGTCCTCGGCGGGGGCCGTCCATGGCGTGTTGCCATCGCGACGAAGCAGTGGCACCGTGCCTTGTTCAGGGTCCCAGTCGGGTTTCATTCCCACCGCACCGCCGGGGCGAAGCTCTACCCGGCGCAGGCGGATGGTGCCGGGTTCGAGGCCGAGGCCGGTGAAGTTGATGCGGGCGTTGCGGTTGTTCTGCCGCACGACAAAGGTGTAGTGGTAGGCTTGCCACTCTTGCTTCAGCTCCAGCCCGGTTGAGAGGCCGATGGCGTCCCACGGATCGTGAGCCTGGCTGAGCTCGATGATCATGTCCCGATGGCGGTCGGCGGATGCCTCGAAGGAGAGGGTGTATATCTGCCCCTCATCCACGGACAGGCCGGGGCGCGTGAGCTGCACGTGCCAGAACGCACTGCCGGTCTTCTGCACCTCGACCTCGATGTATGGCGGCTCATCGTCAGGAGTGTGGCGCTTCAACCGCGCATCGGCCCCTTCGTGCCGTTCCAGAAACCAGCGCGAGGTGCCCCTGTCGAAGTTGCCGTTGATCGCGATCGCCTCGCCCGGCTCCTGCTTGCGGGCCTGCCACGATTCGGCGAGGTCATCGCGGTCGTCGTATCGGTCAGCGAGCCACTCGTTCCACCGCTGCTGAAGCGGTTGCAGCAGCGGCTCGGGCAGCCGGTCGAGGTCACCGCCGAGCCATGCGTGGATCAGCCCGTTTTCGTTGTGAATCTCGACCATCGCCACTGCCGGGTCTTCGGCGAGCGTGCGGCTGGTATGCGGATTGCGATGGGTCAGCAGCGCCCGGGCGTAATCCTTCTGGAGCTCGATCATCCGCGGGTGGTACATCGCTGCGACGTGAGCAAGCTTCCAGTCGATGTCTTCAACTTCTTCAGGCAAGCCATCGGCGGCGCGAAAGCGTCGTGATGTCAGCAGGTTCATGTTCGTGTAGATGCCGTGGCGGCGAAGCTCGGCGATGAAGTACATCAGCCGATCGAGCGCCTCTTCATCGAGGTCGCGGGTGTTTTCGGCCCCGCGGCCTTTGAAGATGTTGATCTCACTCCACGGCGCTTCGAGGTGGTGGAATCGCACCGCATTGATGCCGAATGATGCCATCCTCGCCGCGATCTTCGGTGCATCGCGCTTCTCCGGGAACGCGGCGGCAGCGGTCATGTTGACCCCGAAAAAACGCACCCGCTCACGGTTGCGGCGCTCGTAGGTAAGCCGGCCTTCGCGATCGACGCGGACATGGCCCCAACGGCCGGCCGGGTTCGGTGACCAGTCGCTCAGGTCCGCCACTTCAGGCCCGGCATGGTCCCAGGGCATGACAAAGGGCACGCCCCTTTGCACAACCGGTTGGCCCGCATCGGCCACGGCGGAGCGCGGCAGAGCCATCACGTGGGCAGCAGCGATCACAAGCATGGCGGCGAGCCATCGGGAGTGGAGGGGATTCAACATCTTCAGTCCTGTGATTACGTTGTGAGCCCGGATCGAGGCAGCAAGCCGCGGCGTGTCCGCAGGCGGATGGACTCGATCACCGTCCCGCAATCACGCTTTGTGCGGGTCTTCCGTCTCTTTCGACAGGTTGTGGCCGCGGCGAAACTCAGCTCGGCGGCTGCGGTATTCGCCCGGTTCTACGTCTGACAGTGGTTCCGCTTCCCCTGATATAACCGCTACGTGGATCCGCCGCAGGTACGGCACACACCAACCGCAGCCAGTGCCGGCCGAGAGGCATTCACTGATCAGGCTGGCCACGGGAGGCCGCTCGCGGCGGCAGTAGTTGATGATCTTCCGCCGCGTGACGTGAAAGCAGAGGCATACTTCATCATCATCGTTCACGCGGGATGATAGCGGTGGCGCCATGGCTGGTGCAGACTGCTGCGGCGGTGGTGGCGTGTCAGCGGCGGCAGGTTCGGGCGCTGCCGGTGTCGTTGCACCCCGGGGGGTGGGAGCCAGGGGCGTGGCTGGCCGATATAATGGGCAGCATGCACAGGCGATGGACAACCCGGATCGCACTCGCGGCGGCCACGGTGGCGCTCCCCATGGCTCTCGGGCCGGGTGCCGGGGAGGCGGTGGCCGGTGGGGTGATGGGGACCGAGCCGCCCCGATACCTCGTGCCCGTGGACCAGGCCGTCGCGGACCAGGACCCCCTGGCGCGCAGCCTCCGCGTGGTGCAGGCGGGGCTTCGCCACGATGGCGAGCAGACCTCCCTGTTCGGCTCGCCCGACCGCGGCTCGGGCTACTTCGAGGATGAGATGTTCTACCGCATCGGCCCCGGCTTCCGAGCGCGGGTGAGCCGAATGGACTACCTCGTGCCCGTCGAGAAGCGCCGCGACCGCATCTACGCCGAGATGAACATCAACCCCGTGGTCGATGGCCATTTCATCGAAATGCCCCACAGCCACCTCGTCTACGAACTCGACCCCCGCCCCTTGGAAGAGGGGGCCGTTCAGCTCGAGCCGCCGATGACGCATGAGGAGGTCGATGCACCGGCCGATGCCCCATCGCCCCATCAGTTGCACGGGCGACTGCCTGACGGCCGGATTGATGGGCGCATCGATGGCCGCGTGGACGGCCGCGTGGGTGGGATGCAGGGTCAGTAACATGGCGAAGCGCTGAGCGTCAGCAGCAGCGATGGTACTTGATGGGCGCTGCCTCCAGAATGCACTGCATGGCCTGATTCTTCTGGCTTACCCTTCTGGAGGTGCATTCGTTCCGGGCGGGCTCGGGGCGTTCTCCCCACGCAATGCCACATTCTGCCCACAGATCATTGTTCGTGGTTTTCGAGCTTTTCGTAGTTGCTCGATCATTGGTCACGTCACTACGAAAGGCGCCAGAGTCACGAAAAAAAAGCTTTGCTGTGCATGCGGCGTGGTGTTGTGAGCTGCCGGGGCCTTGCGGGTTACGGTATCGCTCATCATGCCAGTGGTTGATAAAGCGCCCGTGTTCGAGGACTCTTCACGAGCCGATTATTGTTGTTCGACATTGGCCTTTTGCGCTGCCTGAGTGGGGTCACATGTTGGCGGCGTCGTGGAGTTTGAGGGCGAGCGACTCGATGTATTGGAGGGCTTCCTCGTAGCGGTCGAAGCGGCGCTCGGTGCTGCGGAAGTTGCGGGTGTGGGTGTGGCCTCGGCCGTTGTGCCAGTGCAGGCCATGGTGCTTGTGCAGCAGTTCGTGGTACATCAGAAAGTCGATGACGAACTCGGGTACGTCCGGCTGGTCAACCGTGCTGGCGATGACCACGCGGTCGCGTGCGAAGTCGTAGCAACCGAACTGACGGCTGCTCGGCACCCTGCTCCAGGTAAGGGTGGGCCGGTCCAGCCGGCCATCGAAATACTTGCTGTTGACCCGTTGGAAGGAACGCTCGAGGTCATGCACTGCGCCCCGGGGCTGCTCAACCACGCCGCCGAGGCTTTCGATCTCACCGTCGACGGTCTGGTATGGCGGGCTCATCATCGCATCGACCACCACCGGCTGACCCCTCGCGCGGTCGCCGTTGATCATCAGCGCGAGTGCATGGACCGCGGCCTGGTCGAACGTGACCATGGCGGTGGGCAGTGTCAGGCGGTAATTGCCGCCATCAGGCCGCAGGCGGTACATCACGGCGGTCGGCCGCAGATGCACCAGCAGCGCACCGTCCGGCTTGAACGTCGGCGGCCAGCGCCGGCGGATCGCGCCGCAGAAGCGGTCGATGGCGGCGATGGTGTCCCTGAGATGCTCGCGTGTGGACATATACGCCACCCACCCGCGCATCTGCCGCTGGGGGTTGGTGAGTTGATGCGGCTCGATGCGGCGATCGTGGATGAAGCGTTCCAGTCCATCACTGGTGCGGCGAATCTCATCGAAAAGCACATCGGGCTGCTCCCTCCGCCAAGCCATGCGATCAAGCATCGCATCCAGCCAGCGGTTGTGGCCGGGCAGCCGGATGGTGCCCAGTGGCCGGTGATCGCAGGCTTCATGGGTGGGGGCAGCAGGTTTCTGTTCCCAGTCGACCGATTGGAGATATTTAACAGCATTGCGGGAAGGGCCGGATACCTCATTGAGCGAGGCGTGCTCTTTATCGAGTGTCTTCTGCACGAACTCGAGCGCGGAAAGCGTTTCTTTGCGAAGCTGTGCCCATTGTTCAGGTGGAACCCCCGATCCCGCGGCGGAGCGCACACGATTGGCGAGACGGACCAGTCCTCTGAAACGAATTCGTGAAGGCATGGGGCAGGATGATAACGTGGTTGCGAGGACGGTAAAGCGGCGCTTATGCGGCAATGACATCCACCCATCGGGCGCTCCCGACAGGGCTCGTCCTCGGCCTGATATTGCCGGGTGGCATGAATCCCGGAATCGCGATGCGTGTCAATGAATCACCGCTTCGCGGCGCTGTTTTGTGCGTGAGCAGGCTGCAAGGTGAATCTCCGAAGTTCGACACCTCACCTGTCCCGAGCGGGGGGCTGCCGGGTTGGGGGCGTGGAAGACGCTCGCTTCCGGGACGCTGTTGACTTCGAGGATATGGTGCCACAACCGTACGAAAGGGTGATGGGGGCAGGGAGAATTGGCGTAAAATCGGCGCAATGACCCTTTTGGGCGTCGCTCTGCCCGGGTTGCCGGCGGGCTGCGAGATGGTACAATCATGGGCTCGCCGCAGCCCCGCCAAGCCGGTTTGTGCCAGGAGTGTGACCCCCGATGAAGACTGAAATCCATCCCGAGTATGTCGAATGTGAAGTGAGTTGTGCCTGCGGCAACACCTTCACCACGCGGAGCACCCGCAAGCGGCTCCATGTGGACATTTGCAGTGCCTGCCACCCGTTCTTTACCGGCAAGCAGAAGTTCGTGGACTCTGCCGGCCGCGTGGAGAAGTTCCAGCGCAAGTTCGGCGGCAAGTACTTCGGCCGCGACAAGTAGCCTTCCCCTGACCACCTTCCGCAGCGCGGCTCGGCCGCGCTGCGGTTTTTTCTGCGCGGGGCATCCGTCCGCCCCTTGCTGGCTGACAACCCACCTCCCCGCAGAACCGACCCCCGGAACCGACCCCCGGAACCGCCCCCCTCGGCAGAGATATCCCGGGCATACCGATGATGAGTGCGCCGCCGGACAACCTGATCAAGCGACTGCACGAGTTGTCGGCCCAGCACGATGAGCTTGAGCGCGAACTGGCTGACCCGCAGGTCATTGCCGATCCGGCGGCGGTGCGCAGCCGCTCCATCCGCCGCGCGGCCATCGCCGACCTTGTTGCCCGCTTCCGCCGATGGCAGTCGCTGCAACAGCAGATCGGTGATCACGAGCAGATGGCCGCCGATGACAGTGACCGCGAGCTTGCCACCCTCGCCGCGGAGGAACTGCCTGAACTGCGCCGAGAGGCAGAGGCGTTGATGGAGCAGATCGCGGCCGAACTGGTCACCGCCGATGACCGGGCGGTCAGTTCGATCATCGTGGAGTGGCGGGCGGCGGCGGGTGGTGCCGAGGCGGCACTCTGGGCCGGGGATGTGATGCAGATGCATCAGCGCTTCGCCGCGCGGCGGGGTTGGCGCTTCGAGATGCTTGAGCACGCCGGCGGCGAGCAGGGCGGGGTGCGCCACGCCGTGGCGCAGGTCAGCGGTGAGGGCGTGTGGCAGGAGCTTGGCTATGAAAGCGGCGTTCACTGCGTCAAGCGCGTGCCCGCCACCGAGGCCCAGGGCCGCGTCCACACCTCGACGGCCACCGTCGCCGTACTGCCCGAGCCGGAGAGGCTCGAACTCGAAGTGCCCGAGTCGGAGGTCGATGTGCATGTGACCACCGCGCAGGGGCCGGGCGGGCAGAACGTGAACAAGGTCGCCACCGCTGTTCACCTGATCCACCGCCCCACCGGCATCGAGGTGCGGATGCAGGAGAGCAAGAGCCAGCACCAGAACCGCCAGAAGGCGTGGGCGCTGCTGCGTGCGAGACTGTTCGATCAGTTGCAGAAAGAAAAGACCGCCGAGCGGGCCGAGGCACGCGCGGCGATGATCGGCCGCGGCCAGCGCAGCGAGCGCATCCGCACCTACCGCTACCGGGATAACATCGCCGTCGACCACCGCCTTGGCCAGAGTTTTCCGCTGCCGGCGCTGCTGCAAGGTGAGCTCGATGACCTTGTGGCAGCGCTGATCGCCCTCGACCGTGCCAACCGCCTCGCTGCGCTGTGAACCGCCGCGACCGGGCTACGCCGTGGGAAACCACGAAACAGGCGACATGCGCGAAAAGCCGCCTTGCGGCGCAATCTTTTCATGCAACTACATGCGTTTGCCCCGGGGTGGTGAGGGGGCGCGCCGGTCAGTCGGTCCGGTTGTTGCCGGCGAGTTCGGCGGCGCGGTGACGGGTGGTTTCGGGGTCGCGAAGGTGGACGTTGCCGTTGGCATCAACCTCGACCACATCCATCTGCTTCAGCGCGTGCAGCGCGGCTTTCTGCTCGGCTTCCTTCTTGGCGTTGGCCCAGGCCGAGGGAAACCGGCGGCCACGGATCTCCACGCAGACCTCGAAACACTTCGAGTGATCCGGCCCCTTTTCATCCAGCAGGATGTATTGAGGGTTGGATGGCAGGTGGCGCTGTGCAAATTGCTGCAATACACTCTTGAAATTCTGCTGATGGGCGGATTCAACGGCGGCTTCGATGTGCGTCGTGACGTGGCGCAGGATGAACTGCCGTGCCGGCTCGTAGCCGCCATCGAGATAAATGGCAGCGATCGTGGCCTCAAAAACCGCCGCGGCGATGCTCGGCGGCAGTCCGGGCCGGTTGCTCATGCCCTTGCCGAGGTTCAAAGTCGACACCAGATCAAGCTCTTCGGTGATCGTGGCGCAGGTCTTGCGGCTGACGACGCTGCTCTTGATCTTGGTCAGGTCGCCCTCGAGGAACGTGGGATAATTGTGGTACAGGTACTCGGAGACGACGAACCCTAAAATGGCGTCCCCGAGAAACTCCATCCGCTCGTTGGACTGGAGCCGATGGCCTGCACTGGAGGCATGCGTGAGCGCCTCGGCGAGAATTGACTCGTCTTTGAATGTGTAGCCGATGATCTGTGAGGCTTTTTCCAACATGACCGGCCTTTGCCTGCTCCATCCCACGAGTTGCACACACGGCGCTGTGAGTTGCGGCGGATACGCCGGCCGAGGGCGCTGGCATCACGGCCGCCCGTTGTTTTCCCGCCCTGAGTGAGTATCCAAATGCATCCCAAGCCTGTCAATCACTTGCCACCCACCCCCGCCGCGCGGCCCCGCTTCGCCGCCTGGCTCGTCCCGGCACTGGCCCTGCTGGCTCTGCTGGCCGCCGGCCCGGCCGCCGTGGCAGAGAATGGCGCTGATCAGAAGACCCGGGAGGGTGAAGAAAAGGACAGCGAGCGGCCTGAGAAGATCGCCGACATGGAAGGGGCCACCCCGATCATGTCCCTCGACGATGTGCGCGTGGGCATGAAGGGCTATGGCCTGACGGTCTTTTCCGGGACGAAGGTGGAGCCGTTTCCCGTCGAGGTCGTCAGCGTCATGCGGGATTTCCGGCCGGACACCTCGGTGATCTGGATTCTCTGCGATGACCCGCGGCTGGAGGAATCCGGCCCGGTCTCGGGCATGAGCGGCTCGCCGATCTACCTCTGGACCGACGACGATGAGGGTGAGCTTGGCGAAGGTGGCAAGCTCGTGGGCGCCTTCGCCTACGGCTACATGGGCACCAAGAAGTGCTATGCCGGCGTGCAGCCGATCGAGTACATGCGGACCGTCGCCGGCCGCACGCCCGAGGAGCCCAAGTCCGTCCGCGAGCGACGTCGGGCCGAGCAAGTCGCCGCCGCAGCCGCCGTGGCCGGTGAACTCGGTCATCCCGCCGCCTCCCCGCCACAGGCGGGTAGCCCCGGTCAGTTGCGAAATGATCTGACAAGGCTGGTGCGGCACTCACAACGTCAGGATGGGCGGGTTCCAACTTGGCGGGCGGAGCAGTTATTGAAGATGCTGCCCGAGTCGCAGGAGCAGGCCGTGGCCGAATGGGCCGATGACCGTGAGTTGCCCCGCGGCCCCGGCGGTGTGGACGGCACCGTGCAAAGGATGCAGCTTCCCCTGGCGCTGCCCTCGCGTCAGGCCGCGGCCCTGCTCGAG
>PUNN01000266.1 GCA_003552605.1 Phycisphaeraceae bacterium | reverse complement strand
TATTCGGAATACTCCATTCGGAATCGCGGGGGTGGGAAGATAGGGCCTCGGTGATTATTCAGACCCTGCAAGCGCATACACAAGCGCCAGCATACCGACACGTTTCGATTTGTCGAGCCGGTACCCTGCCCCACCAGAGCAAACGCCTGTAGCTGCCAAACCGGGTGGCATGGTCAGTGGCTGCGCCCGGAAACGCAGCCGATGGCCATGAGGGCCGGCACCCGGGGGCGCCATGGCCACCAGCCGACCCCGGAAACACGGCTGCTGACCATGCTGCCCTACATGCGTTCGCCCTGCAGTTCGCCCCTTTTCGCGTTGCAGCAATGGTTGCAGCGATGGCGTGGGAGTGGGGCCCGGTTGCGCATCGCTTCGTCCCCCGTACCCGCGTGGACGCTTTGCCGTTGCCGGGGGGTCGTTATGCGCTGGGAGCGGGGGCCGCCGAGCGAAACGCACCATTGCCATCGGCTTAACCGAGGGCGAACGCTTGTAGCTGTCAAACCGGGTGGCATGGTCAGTGGCTGCCCCCGGAAACGCAGCCGATGGCCATGGCGGCCCGGGGAAGGGGGCGCCGCTTGGCCATCAGCCGCCCCTGGGAAACACGGCTGCTGACCATGCCACCTTGCCCTACATGCGTTCGCCCTGCCTGCCCCGCGATGCCACGCGGCCGCGGATTGCCTGGCGCCAACAGGCCTCATCACGCATCACCGCTGCCGCGACGGCCGCGGGCGCGTTTCGTTCGGCGGTTGGGCTTGCCCGCAGCGCGTTTGCGGCCTTGCGCGGGTTTGCTCGAAGGGGTGGCCGCACGTGCTTTCTTCCTGCCGCCCGCAGGTGCTGACCCCGCCTTATGCATGATGAGAAGGTAGTTGAACCCGCGGAGAAAGAAGTTGCCTTCCTCCGCCGCTGCGCGGTAGTTGCCCATCTCGAGCGTGCGGTTGTGGCGGACGAACGCGATAATGCCCACGGGCGTAAACCGCCTGCGCAGCAGGCCGAACAACTCGAAGCCGATGGGGTAGAAACCGCGGCCTTTTACGTATGAATCACAGACATACACGGCCATGAACCGGTCCGGCCGCAGGATGCGCCCGCATTCACTGAAGACGGCATCCATCGCCTCGTAATAATCACTCGTGGCTGCATCGAGCTTGCCGATGCAGCGCGGATCATCCGAGTAATGAATGTGGGTCGAGTAGGGCGGGTCGATGAAGACGAAATCGGCCTTGGCATCTTCGAGCGGCAGCTCGCGGGCATCAGCGCGGAAGATGTCTTGGCGCGTAGGGGCGAGGTCGTAACCGAGCGCGCGGCGGTCAAGATCGCGGGCCACATCGAGCGTGGTCCCGCTGCCGGCGCAGGGATCGACCACGAGCTGTCGCGGCCGGGTGTACCGCTTGAGCAGGTTCCAGATGATGTAGCTCGGCGTGGCGCCCTTGTAAGCGGGATCACCCTGCACGCCTTCCCCATAGTGCTGCGAAGGATAATCCCACAGCGTGGTCGGCTGGATCGTCAATGCCGGTTTGCGAAACTTCATCAACGCATTCTATCGCACACTGCATGGGCCCGGTCTTCGAAACGGGTGCATGAAACCTGGCGCGATCGGCCACCCGGGCGTTCTCTCCCCGCTCCCCGTTTCCATGTGCGGGGGTTTGCGGGGGCGGCTGCATGCGTTGTCCTGCAATCAGGGGGATAGCATCTGGATTCATCTGACAGGCGGCGATATGATGGGTCGGGTACCGGGAGAGAAATTTCATCCTTCACAGGAGGCATCGAAATGACACCCCATGCAAAAACAGCAATGACCGGATTGGTAGCGATCACATGGGCCGTGATGGTTGGCTGCGAGGCGCCCCCGCCCGAGGCGCCGGCAACTGGGGTTGAACCGATCGCGGATGACCCGGCGCACCACATCTACATCCCACCCCGCACTGAGCTGACTCAGCAGATGCAGGTGGCCGTGGTCTATAACGATGAGCAGATCCAGTTCCGCTACGAGGTCCCCACCGAGGAGCCGAGCTGGTATCACCAGTACCTTGTCTATGAAGATGGCGAATGGGTGCGATATGGCGATGCGCCTGTCGGCCCCCACGGCAAGGGGCTGTATGAGGATCGCGTGGCCACGATGATCGATGATGGGGCGATCGAGGGCTTCGAGACGTATGGCGGTCACCTGACGATGCATCCGGGCATCCGCGGCCGCAGTGATGTCGTTGACCGCGAGCAGGTCGAGCAGCACCCGTGGCTCGGCGATCAGCTTGGCCGCTCGGATGTGCGAAAGTTCATCCCCGAGTCGCGTGAAGGGGAGCCGGACGCCGAAGACTTCTGGTCGCAGGTCCGTGATGGTGAGAGCATCACGGACCTGCGTGAAGCGGGCACGTTCATCGACTCGATCCAGTGGCGGGCCCACCGCAGCAACCCCATCGGGTACGGCGACAACGGCTACGTGCTCGAGTATCGCCATTCCTCCGAAGGACGCGGGATGTACACCGACAACTGGGATGAGCAAAACGAACAGCCGCTGATGATGTTCGATGAGCAGGCGGCGGGCCTGCGCTCACTGAGCCTTGAAACCCTGCTTCGCCGCGGTTACGGGCAGGATGACCCCTATTACCTGTACGAGGGCGATGCCGTTGCCTTCGACCCCGACCACGACTGGCAGGAGGGCGATGCCATCCCCCAGCGGCTGCTGCGCCAACCCGAGGGCAGCCGCGGCAGCATCCGTGCTTCCGGCCACTGGTCCGATGGCGCCTGGCATGTCCGCATGACCCGGCCGCTCGAGCCCATCGATGCGACCGACAGCAAGCGCTTGGAACACGGCGAGCAGTACAACATCGCCCTCGCGACCCATCTGCGTGCCAGCGGTGGCC
>PUNN01000036.1 GCA_003552605.1 Phycisphaeraceae bacterium | reverse complement strand
GCACCCCTTTCGGCGGTGAGAGGTGGACCGCCACCACCGCAACACGACTGGGCCTCGAATCCACACTGCGCCCGCGAGGCAGGCCCCGAAAGGCGGCGCCATGAGGCGAAGACAGCGAAAATAAGAATGTCCCCTTTTCGGCTTCCGCTGCTCCGCCGGGAGGCCGTTCACACTTGCCCGTCTTCGGAGGGTTCCGTATTATGAGCAATCGTTATTCACAAGACTCTTAAGGCCTCATGGAAAGGTCTACTCATGGTGATGCGAACACTGAGCGTAGTGGCTTTCGCTATTTTGCTCATCCCGGCCTGTGCCAGTAGCGATGCCCGGGTTGAGGTCAATCCCTACGCGGATCTTGACTGGCAGACCCTGGAAATCCACAAGGCCAACCTGCACACGCACACCACCGAGAGTGATGGGGATTTCTCGCCGCAGGAAGTGGTCGACATGTATGCCGAAGCCGGCTATACCATCTTGTCATTGACCGATCATGATACCCATGAACCGGAGCATTCGACCTGGCCATGGGAGGAATACGGCATCGACGTGGATGCGTCGGGGATGTTGCCGATCGAGGGCAACGAAATCTCGCGGCCCGATCATATCGGCAGCTATTTCAATGATTATGGCGATGCTGATCAGCGTTCCGTTTCCGAGGCGCTTGAGCAGATCGGCAAGCGCGATGGGTTGGCGGTGATGTTTCATCCGGGGCGCTACCGCAACGTGCGCGATCCGCAATGGTACGTGGACCTGTATGAGGATTTCCCGCATCTGCTGGGCATGGAGGTGTTCAACCAGGATGACCGCTATCCCGGAGATCGGGCCATTTACGATCAGGTGATCAGCGAACTCATGCCGGAACGGCCGGTATGGGCCATGGCTAACGATGATTTTCACAGCAAGGAGCACTTCGCGCGAAGCATGAACTTCTTCCTGTTGCCCGAGGAAGGCTTGAACGAGGAGAACTTCCGTGAAGCGTTCGAGAAAGGGCGGTTTTATGCGGTGTATAATCCCTCACGTGACACTGGCGAGATCATCCTCCCTGAACAGGTCCGCGTGAATGAGGAGGCTATCGAGCTGGTGGTGGAATGCGACGATGACCAGGTCGTCTGGATCAGCCACGGGCATGAAATCCATCGCGGCAGGACGCTGCCGCTGTCGACCAATATCGGCGACTATGTCCGGGCAACGTTGAAGTCGGACGAGGGCACGGTAACGCTGCTTCAACCCTTCGGCATTGCGGGCACCGAAGACCGGGTGATGACGGAGTTGACCATCATCGGCGGCTCCGGCTCGGGTGAATACCTTACCGGCTCCCGCGGGGTGAGCATCGAAGCCGACGACCCGGCCGAGGGCAAGGTGTTTGACCGGTGGACGGGAGACATCGAACACGTCAACGATGTTGAACAAGCCGAAACGACCGTTGATCTACCCGAGCAGGAATCCGTGGAAATCGAAGCCGAGTACCGTCCCACCGAGTCATATACGCTCGATGTTGAGCACGGAGAGGGCAGCGGTGATGTGAAGGAGGAATCACATCATTGGATTCAAGCCAGCATTCCGCAAGGATACATCTTCGATGAATGGACCGGTGATGTTGAACCACTCGAATCTCCGCGGTCCCCGACGACACGTCTCCAGATGCCGAATAGAGATTTCAGCGTGACTGCCACCTTCACGCCGGAAGAGGAAGTCGTGTTTGCCCCGCAACTTCAAAACCCCTCCTTCCAGGACGGGATCGAAGGCTGGGACGCCGAAGAGGATGATGTGCGCATCGTCGAGAATGACGATGACGATCAGCATCTCGCTTTGCTGCGCTTCAGCGGAATCATGCAACGCGTCGATGACATGGAGCTCGAGGCGGGTACGCGGTTGACACTGTATTTCGATGCCAAAATCGAGGCGGAGGACGAACCCGTGGGTTTCGTGGGGATGCAGTACCTCGGGGAACTCGATGAGGAACTCGCTCACACGTCCATTACCGTGCGGAACCAGTCGTGGACGCCACTGGCGGTGTCAGCCGTGCTGGTCGAGGAGGTGATCGCCCCCAATATCTTTGTCTGGATGCGGGATGGAGAATTGCACTTGAGAAACTTCCGCCTGCGGGTGCATGATTCGGGCGGCTGATCATCCGCGCCTAAGCGCGTGCTTTACGAAAAAGTCGCCGACAATGGCCGCTGTTGCCACGAGTCATCGCGCTTGCGGGATTGGCTGCCCTGGCCCTGCTCCAGGGCCGCAACGGCATGCCTTTTGATCCGTTCGGCCTCGCCATCGCACCGCCAAGCAGAAGGTCAATCGGGGTGCCGACGTTGCCCCACGTCCTTCCTGCGGGACAGCAGACAGGCCGGTGCCCGCTCCGAGTACCCACGTGGCCATCACCCCAAACCCGGCAGGCACCCTTCTCGCGCCCTCATCGCTTGAGTTGCTCGAGTTCGCCATCGATGAGGCGGATTTCGACAGAGCGGAAGTGGACGCGGTTGGTATGTGAGCCAAGGCCCATTTGGCCCTCACGCGGCAGGCGCCAGGGGTCGGCGGTGCTCAGCTCAGCGGCAGCGCCCTGCCATGTGATGAACTGCCCGCCATCGAGCTCCGAGTAGAAGGTCAATTCGCCCTGCTCATCCATCTCCACCCGGATGTAAAGATCATGGACGAAGCCGGTGCTGATGCGGCCGGGGGCGATCGTGGTGGCATTATCATTGGCCTGCCGGCCGTTGATCCGTTCGAGCCCACTGACGCTTGAGTTCCAGCCGCCGAGGTTGAGGTTGCCGCGGTCATCACCGGCGGGGATGGCGATGAAGATGCCATCTTCGCCTTCCACACGCTCGAAGCTCACCCGCATCTCGTAGCTGCCGGTCGGCCGGGCGGG
>PUNN01000489.1 GCA_003552605.1 Phycisphaeraceae bacterium | reverse complement strand
TGGAGGAGACGCTGGCCGACGGCGGCTCAGTGTCGGTGGTCGCCCGCCGCCACGACGTCAACGCCAACCAGCTCTTCAAGTGGCGGAAGCTCTACCGGGAGGGTTTGCTGGAGGAGACGACGGGCACGAGCGCGGCGGCACTTGTGCCCATCCACGTGGCCGAGGCGCCTGTCGCTGCGGCGGCCGAGCGGCAGCGGTCCCCGAGGCCGGGTGATGGGGAGTTGGAGATCACCTTGAGCGGCGGCCATCGGGTGGTCGTGCGCGGCGACGCCGATGGTGCGGCGCTGCGCGTGGCCCTGGAGGTGCTGAGCCGATGATGGCGCCACCGACCGGCACGCGCATCTATCTGGTCGCCGGTGTCACGGACATGCGCAAGGGCTTCGACGGGCTCGCGGCGATGGTCGCGCACCGGTTGAGCAAGGATCCGTTCTCGGGGCAGATCTTCGTCTTCCGCGGCCGGCGCGGGGACCGCATCAAGGTGCTGTGGTGGGACGGCCAGGGGCTGTGCCTGTATGCCAAGCGCCTGGAGCGAGGCCGGTTCGTGTGGCCACGCCTTGAACACGGTGCGGTTCACCTCACCACGGCGCAGTTGGCGATGCTGCTCGAGGGCATCGACTGGCGTACGCCCCAGCGCACGTTCGACCCGCAACACGCCGCCTGAGAGAGATGCCCCGCGGGACGGTCGTCGGTATAATGCGCGCATGCCGACGACGCCCGCCAACACCCCGGAACCACCCGAGGACGTCGCCGCCCTGCGGGCGGAACTGGCAGCCAGCCGTGCGGAGTCGGCGAAGCTGCGCAGCCAGCTCCACCACCGTGACTGCGAGCTAGAGAAGCTCAAGCTCGAACTTGCCCGGCTCAAGCGCAAGCAGTTCGGCCGCTCCTCGGAGCGGCTGGATGCGCAGATCGCCCAGCTCGAGCTCACCATCGAGGAGATGGAGAGCGTGCAGGCCGAGGAGGCGACCCAGCAGCCCCAGCCATCGGCATCCTCGCAGTCCTTATCGAGTCCCCGTCCGGCACGCCAGGCGTTGCCGGACGACCTCCCCCGCGAAGACCACCGCCACGCCGCTGCCTGCACGTGCCCGGACTGCGGTGGTGCGCTGACCTATCTCGGTGAGGACGTCAGCGAGGTGCTGGAGTACGTCCCGGCGTCGTTCAAGGTCATCCGCCACATCCGCCCCAAGCACCGATGCGGGCAGTGCGGCACGATCGACCAGGCACCGGCTGCCGAGCGGCCCATCGAGCGCGGGCTCGCCGGCCCCGGGTTGCTCGCCCAGGTGCTGGTGGCGAAGTACTGCGACCATCTGCCGCTGTACCGCCAGTCGGCGATCTATGCCCGCGAAGGCGTGCAGCTCACGCGCTCCACGCTCGCCGACTGGGTAGGCGCGAGCAGTGCGCTGCTCGCCCCTCTCGGCGAGGCGCTCCAGCGCCACATCCTGGCCGGCGCCACGGTCCACGCCGATGACACGCCGGTGCCGGTGCTCGCCCCGGGCCGGGGACAGACCCGCACCGCCCGGCTGTGGACGTACGTGCGCGATGAACGTGCTGCCGGTGGGGAGACGCCGCCGGCGGTGGTGTTCCGCTACTCACCGGATCGCAAGGGGCTGCATCCGCAGCGCCACCTGCGGGAGTTCACCGGTGTACTCCAGGCCGACGGCTATGCCGGCTTCCGGGCGCTGTACGACACCGGCCGCGTCCAGGAGGCGGCCTGCTGGGCACATGTGCGGCGCAAGTTCCACGACATCGACCAGGGCAACGGCTCGCCCCTCGCCCGCGAGGCGCTGGAGCGCATCGGGACGCTCTACGCGATCGAGGCCGAAATCCGGGGCAAGCCGCCGGATGTTCGCCGCGCTGAGCGCCAGGCCCGGGCGGGGCCCGCGCTCGACGATCTGCACACCTGGTTCAACGACAAGCTCCAGCGCGTCTCTGCGAAGTCGACCTTCGCGGTGGCGGTGCGCTATGCGCTTGAGCGGTGGACGGCGCTAACGCGCTACCGGGATGACGGCCGAGTGGAGATCGACAACAACGCTGCCGAGCGGGCGCTGCGCACCGTGGCGCTGGGCCGCAAGAACTACCTCTTCGCCGGCTCCGACCGGGGCGGGGACAGTGCGGCGCTGATCTACAGCCTCATCGGCACCGCCCGGCTGAATGGCGTCGATCCCTACGCCTACCTCAGGGCGGTGCTCGAGCGCATCGGTGCACATCCGATCAACCGCATCGACGAGTTGCTGCCCTGGAACATGGTGCTCGACACCGAGCAGGACCACGCGCAGGCGGCCTGATCCGCAAGGGGGATCTATGGCGCACATCACTGACCTTGATCTACCGAATATCGAGGAGCTGCTCGCCGGTGAGGGCAGCATCGATATCGGGTACAAATACCCGGTCGGCGAGGTCGCGGTGGCAACCGACCAACATCAGGCGCTTGCCATGCTCCGGCGCCGCGACACCGAATCCCTCGCCGAGACCCTCCTGCGGCTTGATGCGGCCGTGGCGACCGCTATGGAACACGGCGAGTTCACCGACGAGATCAACCGCTGAGCCCCTAAACCCTCTGACCGCAAGACGGTCATCACCGGGCGCTTACGAACGATCTCACCTCGGGTATCATCGACTCGTAGGGCGGGACTTCGAACGGCGATCACTTGCCCTCTCTGGCCTAGCCCCGACGCCGTGCTTGGCGGTAGGTTCAACGGTTCGAACGTTTAATGACGCTCTCGCATGGCATGGTCATGCCTTCCGGTGACCTCGAGAACCAGCCAGCCGTGGGCGGGCGTCTTCCTCGCAACCCCTACCAGGCAGGACTCCACGATGCACAGGATCTATCAGCACGGTCTCCTGTTCTTGATGGTGTTGGCTTTGCCGGCTCCTGCGCAGGTGCAGGC
>PUNN01000479.1 GCA_003552605.1 Phycisphaeraceae bacterium | reverse complement strand
CAGCCGATGGCCATGACGGCCTGTGATTGGGGGTTCGCCGCATGGCCATCAGCCGCCCCCGGAAAGATGGCTGCTGACCATGCCACCCAAGCTACATGCGTTCGCCCTGGGCCTTCAACATCCAGCGATGCAATACGCAGCACCGACCGTTACCGTGGTTCGTAAGGCAGTGGGCCGAGCATGCGGGTGGTATAGCGTTTCACCTGAAGTTCAGCCGGCCACTGCTCCGGGGAAAGACCGGCTTTGACTTTGAGTTGCCTCACAAACTCACCGACATCGGGCATGTTTTGCCATACCGCAGGAAGGAATGTGCCGCGGCCACCATTCCATTCCAATACAACACCATCAATGCCCGGTCGCAGCTTCAGCAGAAGTTCGGCATCGCTGGAACAGTCGAGAGGCTCATGTTCGCTCAGCAGCGAGATCGAGACCGTAAGATCGTGGCACTCGAGTGGATCGAGCGGCTCGAACCGGGGGTCCCGGAATGCCGCGGCGAACGCGTTCTGTGCCACATCCTCCACGAGCGGCCGCTGCGCTTCGAGCACCCCGATGCACCCGCGCAGTTGGCTATTGCGGTGCAGCGTGACGAAGCTGGCGCCGTGCTGCTGAAGCGGTTCGGGGTACCGTTCCGGCTCGACCCGAAGCGGCACGCCGCGCAACAGGCCGTGTCGGATCGACTCACGCGCTACATGAACAAGGGCCTCGTCGAGCTGAGGATCAGGCATTCGCACAGCGCCAATCGTGTCGTCACAGGCTGCCGGTGCTGGCGGTGGCGAGCCGGCCGGCGGCGGTGTGCCGGCCGGCGGCGAATCGCGGGGTTGTTGATCAGGATCAGTCGAAGACATAGGCACCATAACCAACGACATGGTCGCGTGGGCCGGCGGTGTCACCGCTGTTTCGCAGGTCAAGCGTATGGGCAGATAGATGGCGGGCCTGCGCGGTCAGCAGCATCGCGCGGATGGCCACCGCCCCACAGGCCTGATCGGCCCCGATCGACTGCGGCGAGAGGTTCTCGATCGCCCGCGAGGTGGCTCCATCGAGCCGGGTGGCCGTCTCATAATCATGGTAATGCGACAAGTCGGAACTGATGACCACGAGCGTGCGCTCGGCATCGGCCTCATCGCGCCAGAGCCGCTCGATGATGCGGGCCACATCGTCCGCCGCGGCATCGGAAACCACCACGGGCACGATGCTGAACGAGCCAAGCACCTCAGTGAGAAATGGCAGGTGCACCTCGAGCCCGTGTTCATGCGCATGCGCCTGCTCGATCGGCTGAACGAAAGGAAGCGTTTCAAGCTCGGCCACCGCCTCACGGTCAACCGGGACGCGACCGAGCGGGGTGTCGAACTGATCGGCCTCGCTCGTGGCCGAACCGCTGAAGTTAAGCCGATGTGACGGGCCAAGCAGCAGGACGCGGTCGTAACGGTCGCGGACGTCACCGAGGGCGTGATAGGCCGTACCGGCCACCGGGCCGCTGTAGGGGTATCCAGCGTGCGGGGCGATCAGCGCGCGCGGCGTGCCCACCGCGGCACCACCACCCTGTTCACGGCGCTGCGCGGCCCCGGCAATGAACTTCTTGACGAGGCTGCGCAGCGCCGATGGATCATCCGGATAGAACGCTCCCGCCACGGCGGGTGGGCGGATGCGGGGCTGGGTACTGGCTCGTTGCAATCCCATGGATCAGGCTCCTCGTTCGGCTCGGTCAACCGCCGGGCCGTGGGGTTGAAGCCGTCATTTGAATGACATCAGGCATTGTAGGACCTCCCCGTCCCGCGGATGCAAACACCGCCATGGGGCCGGCGAGAGGCCGAACATGGCCGCAGATGCAGGAGCGGGCACTCGGGGCGGGCTCCCCCTGCCACCTGCAAAGCCCTCGGCAGGCAGTCTCTGCGCCGGGCATCTGGCCTTGCGTGGGATGCTTCTGGTTACAGGCAGGCATACATGCAAGGCACCTGCACATCGATGCCTGCCCTCGTGGGCATGCTGCGAGGCTGTTACCGGCTCCCATTCGGCCGGTGGTGGCCGCGATGGGCGCGCGCCTCACACCGCGGCGGCACTGCGGATAAGTACCCGCTCGAGGTTTCGCAGTGCCTGGCGGATGCGCTGCTCGTTCTCGACAAGCGCGATGCGGACATAGCCCTCACCGTGATCGCCGAAGGCCGCGCCCGGGGTCATGGCGACCTCCGCCTGGTCGACCATGGCGAGGCAGAACTCATCGGTGCTGCCGTTGTAACGCGACAGGTGTTCCGGGTTGACCCTGGCCCAGACGAACATCGTGGCACGCGGTTGGTCCACCTGCCAGCCGAGCTTTCGCAGGCCGCGCACCAGCACATCCCGGCGCTGCTGGTATTTGCGGGCCTGCTCCTCGATGTGTTTGTCGCCCTCGCGCATGGCGATGATCGCGGCGATCTGTACCGCCTGGAAGATGCCGTAGTCATAGTAGCCCTTGAGCGTGGCCAGCGCCGAGATCATCTGCGGGTGGCCGCAGCAGAAGCCGATGCGCCAGCCGGCCATGTTGTAGGGCTTGCTGAGCGTGCTGAACTCGACACCGTATTCCTTGGCCCCCGGTGCCTGGAGGAAGCTGGGCGCCTTATAGCCGTCGAAGCAGGTCTCACCGTAGGCGAAGTCGTGAAGCACCATGACCTGGTGTCGAGCCGCGAGCTCGACCACATCCTCGAAGAACGCCGCATCCACGGTCATCGTCGTGGGGTTGTGCGGGTAGTTGAGGATGATGGCCCGCGGCTTGGGCGTGAGGTTGTTGAGCACGCCCTCGATGCGGTCGAGAAACGCCCGGTCGTTGCCGAGCGGCACGCTCACCACGCTCGCACCGGCGAGCACCACGGCATAGGTGTGAATCTGAAACGCAGGGTCGGCCACCACCACGATGTCACCCGGGCCGAGCATCGCAAGGCACATGTGGCTGAAGCCTTCCTTCGATCCGATGGTGGCGATCACCTCGGTCTCGGGGTCGAGCTCCACGCCCCACTTGTTCCGGTACTTGATGGCAAAGTCGCGACGGAGATTGAACACGCCACGGCTGACCGAGTAGCGGCTGTTTCGCGGATCGACCACCGCCTCGCGGATCTTCTCGACCACCGGGTCCGGCGGGGCATCGGACGGGTTGCCCATGTTCATGTCGATCACATCCGCCCCCGCACGGCGGCGGTCATAGATCATCTGCTTCAGCCGCCCGAGCACATAGGGCGGCAATCGCTTCAGTCGCGCGTTGGGTTCAATATGCATAATCTGAAAGCTCGGGAAGGAAGCGGGCAAAAGCACGCACCATCATGTCAGCAGCCACCGGGAAGGTCGAATCGACTCCGCGAGAACCGGTCGCACCGGATGAACACGGCCTGCTACGGGCGATCGAGCCCATCGCGCTGACGCTGCCACTGGCGCTGGAGGGTGGAGTCAAACACGGCCACATCCGCTCGCTCGATCAGCACGCGTACCTGCCGATCCATCAGCGTTCGTTCCGCGCGGCGGCGGATGCGCTGGGCCAGTTGATCAGCGACCGAATCGAAGTCCACATCCTGCGCTTCGATTATACGTTCCAGCCGGAGGATCGCGAAGCCCTCATCCAGCCCGATCGCATCGCTGACCTCACCCGGTTCAAGTTCGCCCAACGCACGGCGCACGGCGGCGGGGTAGGTCGCATCCACCGGGCTGATCGGCGAGAGCCGGCCGGCGGCGGCGGCGCTGGGGTCGGTGCTGTGCTCGGCGGCCAGTTCACCGAAATCCGCACCTTCACCAAGCGAATCAATCACCCGCCCGGCATCATTGATCGTCGGCACGACGATCAGCCGGGCTTCATATCGTTGCCCGTATTGCTGCTCATACGCCTGCCGGAGGGCGGCATCGGTCACCTCGACCTCGTCCTGCACCATCAGCCGGAGGGCGGCATTGCGGCGGAGCAGCGCCTCGAACCGCTTGCGGCCGAGCCCGCGGCGTTCGCGGAGGGCATCAAGCACCCGCTGGGCCTGGTCGGCATCGGCATCGAGCGACCGCATCAGAAGCTCACGCTCCCGGTCGATCGCATCGCTGTCGACCCGCAGCCCGCGCCGCTGTAGTGCCCGTTCGAGCATGCGGTCGAGCACCAGTTCGGCAAATATCTCCCCCCCCGCGGCCTCGACCAGCGGTTCCTGCAACTGCTGCCAAGTCACCGCACGGCCATCGACAATCGCCAGCGGGCGGCCGGCCTGTGGCGATGGGTCGGCCTGAGCGTTAGAGTGATTGTGGTGTTCGCTGTCAGAAGGCCCAGCCGAGCCGTCCGAGAGCCCGTTTCCCGGGCCGTTGGACTGGCACGCGGACAGTCCGAACAGAAAAATGACGATACCCACCCTTAGGGAACGGCTCATGATGGGTTCACGCTAAGCAGCACGTGCGCAGGTGTCAATCGCTCCGGTGGTTCCCGATCGACACCCGCACGGTACATCCGCCCACGGCAGCCACCCCACGGCCGGCCAAACCGTATGTCCCAGAGTGCCCGATACGTCCTGTGTCCCTATTGCGGCCGGATGCAACCCGGCCCGGATGCCGAGCGCTGTGATGAGTGCGGCGGCTACTTCGAGCCGCTCAGCCGACGCGCCACGCAGATTGCCATGGGGCCGTGGTACATCCGCGACAAGCGGGTGCCGTTTCGACCGGGGTGTAGTTACGAAGTACTCGTCAGCCAGATCAAGGCCGGCCGAATCAAGCCCAACACCGTGATCCGCGGCCCCACCACCCGGCAGTTCTGGTCCGTCGCCCGCAACGTGCCCGGCGTGGCCCACCTGCTGGGCTATTGCCACCGCTGCGGCGCCCACGTTTCACCCAACGACAAGGCCTGCCCGGACTGCGCCGAGCCGTTCATGGCCGTGACCGAGCGTAACGAGCTTGGCCTGCTCTATCCCACTGCCAAGGAGGCCGCCGCGGCCCAGCGGGCCCTTCAGCGCGAAGTGAGCGGAGAAGAGCCCGAACCCGCCGCCGCGGGCACCGGCGCCGAGCAGCCAGCATCCCCCGGCGATGAGGCGACCGGCGGCGATCTGGTCGAGCAGGTTCTCGGGCTGCGCGCAACCGGATCGCCCGGTCAGCAGGCGGCCCCCTCCACCGCGGCCCCACCCCGGCAGGGCCCTGCACCGGGCCAGGTGGGGCAATTGGCCGCTACGGGCATCGCATCGGGTGGTGGGCCGCAAGGGGCGGGCTCATCGATCCTCGATTTCCGCCAAGGCGGCGGGGCTGCCACCGCTGGGGGCGGAGGTGGCGGAGGTGGCGGAAGCGGCCGGCAACTCCCCGGCGCGGGCCATGGTCTCGATTTCGCACCAAGCGATGCCGAGGAGGAGCAAACGGCCCCCTCCGGACAGAGCGCGGCCACATGGATACTCGCCCTGATCAACGTCCTTGCCCTCATCGCCGTCCTTGTGCTCGTGATCCTTTTCCTCCGTGGGCAACAGGGCGATGAGGCAACCCAGGCCGAGGCCCCGCAAGGGTCGGGGATCGCCTATAACACGAACACGGATCAGGATCGCGGCGAAGAGGCCGAGGATGATCCGGCCGAGCGAAGGGGAGCGCCCTCACCCGCCCAAGAGCAGTCTCAAGCGGCCGAACGCACCACGGAGCCGGCACCGGATGCCGGCCCGAGCGATGGTCAAGGTACTGAGGCCGATACTCACGATTCCGCCTCAGACGAATTCGCCCCGCAGCCTCCCCCCGCGCCGCAAGCGCCCGCCACGCCGCAAGTACCCGTCGATCCGCCGTCCTCACCCGCCCCTGAGAGTCCGACACCAGCCGGCGATGACCTGTTCGGCGACTCACACGATAGGACTGAAGCGCCGGGCGAAGCCGAATCACCATCACGCCAGCCGCCCCGGCAGCAGGCGCCCAACAACACCCCCACCTTCTTCGGCGTCCCCCTCGATGGAGACGATCAGGCCGACCCCGGCGATGAAGACGCCACCGAGCCGGTGGAGGATGATCGGTCCGGCACTTCCGACAACTGAGCCTCGTGCTTCCTGAGTATTGAGCATACACACCGTGCAGGCCGACCATTCCTGTTGTCGCGGCCTCTGTCTCTCCGGCACGGCGCACCGACGCGGCAATTCCCCCTGGGGCGACTAGAATCACAGTCCGGACCCCCTCACTGATCAGCCCCCCAAGGGAGCGATGGAATTGACCGCGATTCGACGTCTTTATCTCGACAACGCCGCCACGAGCTTCCCCAAGCCATCGGTCGTGCACCAGGCCATGATGCAGTACGCCACCGAACTCGGCGCCAGCCCCGGCCGCGGGGGCTATGCCGAGGTGCAGGAAGCCGCCCGGCTGATGCACCAGTGCCGCGAGCGCATCAACCGGCTCATCGGTGGGACCAGCCCGGAGCATGTCGTGTTCACGCTGAACACAACCGACAGCCTGAATCTTGCTATCCGGGGCACGCTGCTGCCACACGTTCGTGCTGGCCGGGGCGTCCACATGGTCACCACTTGGCTCGACCACAACTCCGTGCTCCGCCCGTTCAACGCCCTGTGCGAGCGATGGGGCATTGAGCAGACCCGCGTGCGCTGCGACCCGTCAACGGGGCTGGTCGATCCCGATGACATCCGCAAGGCCATCCGGCCGGAGACGCGGCTGATTGCGGTGGTGCATGGGTCGAACGTCACCGGCACCCTTCAGCCAGTCGCGCAGATCGGCCGGATCGCCCGTGAACACGAGGTGCCCTTGCTCGTTGACGCCGCGCAGACGGTGGGGCACGTGCCGGTGGACGTCGAGCGCGATTGCATTGATCTGCTTGCCTTCCCCGGTCACAAGGGCCTGCTCGGCCCGCTCGGCACCGGGGCGCTGTACATCCGACCCGGCCTCGATACGCAGATGGAATCGGTCCGCGAGGGCGGCACCGGCTCGATCAGCGAGCAGGACACCCAGCCCGGGTTCATGCCCGATCGCTTCGAGTGCGGCAGCCACAATGCCATCGGCATCATCGGCCTCAGCGAAGGGGTGAACTGGATCCTCGAACGCGGCATCGACACCGTATGGGCACATGAACGCGAGTTGATCCGCACCATGGTCGAAGGGCTCAGCGATACAGGCGATGTGCCGGGCCTGAAGCTTTTCGGGCCGCAGGGGGTGGGCCACCGTTGCGGCGTGTTCTCGGTCCGCATTGAAGGAATGGACAAGCCCCAGGCGCTTTCCGATCTACTCGAGCGCCGTTACGGCATCCTCACCCGCTCGGGCATCCACTGTGCCCCGCTCGCCCATGAGACCTTTGGCACCCACGACATCGAGGGAATGACGCGATTCAGCTTCGGCCCCTTCCTCGTCAAGCAGGACATTAAATACGCCTGCGATTGCCTCGCCCAACTCTGCCTCGAACAGGCCGATACCCCCACAGGCAGCGTGGCCCCCTGAACCTGCCAAGCCTTCACCAGCCAACCCCGTCCGAGCGATGCGATGCGCCTCGCCGCCCCGGAGGGTGCATGACACGTGTCACAACTGGCGGACCGGACCTTTCCCCCCTCTCCCCTCGGGAGAAGGGGCGGGGGTAAGGGCAGATTCGTGCCGGTCGTGCCGGTCGTGCCGTGGCTGAACCCAGGTGCGACCCCCGGATGAGGCGGGAACGATGGTACATGAAGCGTTCGGGCGTTTGCACCGAGTTCGCCGTCACCCCAGCCCTCTCCCGCCCCCGGAAAAAGGGGAGAGGGAGCGAGAGCCTTCCGCGACACGTGTCATGCACCCCCTTGCAGACAGCCTGGCACTTTCCCCTTTGCCGTCCCGCCTTGGCCATGTAACATACAGCGGTGCGCGGCCGTTCCGCCTCCCTTGTCCGGACCAATGTTCATGAGTCCCGCAGTCGCGGTCTCATGAGACCCTGACCCCGGACTGAACCGCCTTTCATGGAGCGTACACATGATCGTTGTTTCCACCGCCTTTCGTCAGTTCTCTGATGGTTTTAGCCGTTCCCTTCTGGCTGCTATCTGTGTGCCTGTGTTCTCAATGGTCGGATGTCAGGCGCCAACTGCGCACCTCGAAGAATCTGCGGGACGACTGCTGGCCTGGGGAGATGATCGCCATGGACAGGTTAGCGAACTACCGAAGGGAGACAAGTTTGTCGACATCGCCGCAGGCGCCACCTTCAACGTAGCGCTGGATCGCGACGGCCGGATTCATGTCTGGGGGGACGATACCCACGGTCAGATCACGGACGTGCCCGAAGGCCGATTTGAAGCGGTTGCCGCAGGCGCTGCGCATATCGTGGCGATTGCTTCCAACGGAGAATTGCACGCGTGGGGCAACGATGACTTCGGGCAAGTCTCGGAAGCGCCGAAGGGCCGGTTCGATGTTGTCGATGCCGGAGCTTTATTCGCGATTGCGATCGATGAAGAAGGCACGCTTCGGGCATGGGGTAGTGATGGAGCGAATCAGATATCCGATGTGCCCGATGGTGCGTTCAAGACGGTAGCGGCGGGAACCGGACATGTCCTCGCGATCGATGATGAGGGCAAGCTGCACGGATGGGGAAGAGATATGTTCGGCCAGGTGAGCGCTGCCCCTGCACACGAATTTCGAACCGTGGTTGCAGGCGACGAGCACAGTGCAGGCTTGGCCCAGGACGGCACTCTTCATGTTTGGGGTGGAAGCGACGATGAACACGAACTCACCCGCGATGCTCCCGACGGTGAGCTTTCGACCCTGGCAACGGGCGCAATTTACCTATTGGCTATCGACGATGTCGGAAAGCTTCATGTGTGGGGTGACGATAGCCATGGGCAGGTAACCAAAGCCCCAAACGAAGGTACTTATCTCGCTGTAGCCGGCGGAGCCCTGCATGCCCTCACCATAAAACGCTGCAACGAAGCCGTGTGCGATTATTGACCTGACACGTGGTCGCGAATAGCGAAATGCGCGTATCGCTCACATGAGGCATTTCCCGGCCCACGTTGGACCACCGCGGTGCTTCCCACGCGAACGATGATGATGCCCAGAACGTCTTCATGCATGTCCAGAGCCGTTGACTTGCTCACGCTCTCCAAGCTCTGAATCTGCGTCAATCTGCGTCAATCTGTGGATAATTATGCAGCCGCGTTTGACACTGAACACGCATAACCTCATCCCGATTCGCAGAGCTAGAATCGACCCGCGAAAACTGTCACGTGGCCCTCGCCGGACCGGGTTGACCGTCTCGCCCTTTCCCCTCTTGGCCATCCGCCCCGGGGATGGTAGCATGTGTGGGTGATTCCGTCGCGATTCGTCCCCGCTGCTTTCGTCGGCGGGCGGTCGGGCTTTGCGCTCCTCGGCTCAAACATTCAAGGGGCCTGCGCCTCATGATTGCCGACAACTCCCCATCCTGTCACGTGTCCAGCGCACACTCCGAAGCCGGAGTGACCGGCGCACTCTTGGGCGGCGACCGGGCGGGCAACCGCACGTTCCATGAACTGCCCTTGGCCACTGGCCACGGTGAGCACTACAGCCACCATGATCTGCACCGCTTGGCCGGGATCGAACAGAGCGGGTTGAACCAGGTCCGCAATAGCATCGCGGCCCGTTCGGGTTCAAGCAGGACTGGGGACTGGATGCCCTGGGTAGATACGATGTGCTTGAGCAATCCGACGAGCATCGCAGCCGCTCTCCCTGGCTGCTTTGAGGAGGCCATTGACAATGTGCCAGATTGATGCTCCACGTATATTGCAACGCGCATTTTCCGCGAAGCCGGCTTCCGCGCTTGTTTGTCTCGCGTGGGTACTGTCGGCCGTGACTGGTTGCGACGCGGCCTGCAATGATTGGCAAGATCGTGTTGACAAAACGATTGAACTTTATGAAACAAGTTACTCGCATTTTGATACGACGCCGCACGACCTGGAAATCCTGGATGAAATACGAAATTGCCCCCCACCCGATTCCCCAGTATTTCGGCGAGTCACGGTAAGGGTAGGGCCGGAAGATTCTGCTCAGAGCGTAGGCGATAACTCTGTGCCGCCAATGGTACTGAACGTGCAATGGTTTGCGGACGGTGCTGTGGTCGAATCAGTCCGAGTGCGATCGGGCACGGAGGCAAGAACAATTCCGATTTCGCGGACCACTCGTCGCATCCATCAGGAGGAAGCTGAATTGATTGTCAGTTTCAACGAGATTTTTGTGGTGGCTGCGGACGACAAGAACAAGCACGCTCTTCTAAAGAGCTTGTGGCAAGACGGGGGTGATGTTGCGCTTCTGGATGCCGCGGGTGAAGTACTGGTGCTATCCGATGAGATCAAGCAAGCAAGGGAATCTGATACTGTGCAAACACCATCGTCGGAACCATGAGCCCCGGGATGCACGGCCGGCCCGCCGCCTGCTTCACCGCTCTTCAGCACCCCGCCAACGCGATACCGCCGATGACTACATCGTGCAGAAGACCGAGTACAACGACCGCGGCCAGGTCCATCGGCACACCAACAACAGCGGCATGGTGGTCGAGACGGTGTTCGATGATCACGGCCGTGAGGTCGAGGCCGCCGAGGATGTCAGCGGGTGGCAGGTCAGTCCCTCTCGGGCGTGCCTGTACAACCACCAGCAACCGCATTCATCCCGGGACGTCGCCCCGGTGCGATTCGCCGCGTTGTCCGGCGTGGCTTTGCTTGGTACAGGGGCTGTGCCCTTCAACCTTGTCACAGCACGGCGGGGGACTGGGGCGGCCGCAATCCCACCGACTTTTGCCAAGACTGGCACATGTTCTCACTCATGCCGAGCCAACAGGCTCATCACCACCGATGCGAGGTGATTTCTGCCGGGGCCATCCAATTCTCTGCATCGAAGGGAGATAGTCACATGCTCGATCGAGACGAACGGTGAAATGTACCTTTCCGGCCGCATCCGGTGGCGGGTCAGCCCAGTTCCGCCAGGATCCGTTGCGTCAATTCCCAGAAGCCGGCCTCGCGAAAGGCGGTGGCGGCACCGGGGAGGCCGCCGTGGCGTTGCGTGTGGTGATTCCAGTGCGATTGCGCTGCCAGCAGCGAGCGATGGCAGCGCCTGGCAAGCGCATCATCCTTCGACCGCAGTAACCGCTTGTAGGCCACCAGCCCATCGAGCAGGTCGCGAAGGGCCTCGTAGAACGATTCGCCGTAGATCAGCGAGTTCACCATCGGTTCAACATGCCCGCGGCTGCCCTCACCGAGCACGCGATAGAGCGTGGCACGGTCCGCCGCAAGCAGCGCTGCGGCGTCGGCCTGTTCGTTGACCACTTCATCGAGCGCGGTGTCCGCCAGCTTGCGGATCATGCGCCACGCCGCGTTCGCATCCAGCAGGTCGTCCTGAATCCAGTCGCCGTTGGGGTGCCAGGCGTTCCGCCGCGAGCGTGCATAGGGGCCGATGTAGAAGGCCTTGAGGATGTGCTCGGGTGAGTGCTCGAGCACCTGCCGGATGGCCGCGGCCTGCTCGGGGTCGCTGATGCCGAGGTGGCGCTCGATCCACCGGTCGGCCAGCGCGGCGGGATCGGCATCGGGCTGCTGCGCCAGGTGAGGCACGGCGTGGACGTTGGCATCGATCCATGTCTCGCTGCTGACAAACGGCCCGCCCCAGCCGCCGCCGCGGACCCAGGCCCATAATCCCGCAAGGTTGATCCGGTCAGCCACCGCCGCGAGCCCGGACACCTCTTCATGCGCCCGCATCTCCGGACAACCGTGGACCCAGAGCGGCACCTGCCAGTTGGGCAGCCCGCCCTTGCCCTCGAATTCGCGCTGGCATTGAAGCTCGTAAATCACCGCCCGATCGCCCACCGCCAGACTCGCCGGGTTCCACCGCTGGTAGCGCCAGAAGTCGGTCTCGGTGAACTTGAACGAGAGCACGAGCCGATCATCATCGGCCCGGCCGGGCAGCCCCCTGGCGATCCGTGCTGCGAGGTCCGGGGTGTCATGCATCCCGCCCGGCCGCACATTCCATGCGCGCACGATCAGTCGGCGATCGTGCCGCTCGACGATGAGGTGGTGGAAGCGCTTGATCGCCTCGAGCATCCGATCGGCCCGGCTCATGCCGCTGCAACGCGGGCAGTGGGGCAGGTAGAGTTCGTTGCCCACAAGGTGCGGGAAGCGGGCTGCATCGTTATCGCCGAGACGCAGCACCACACCGGCGATCTGCGGCCATCGCGTGATCATCGCATCGAGCGCGGCGGCGCTTCGTTCCATGGCCGCTTCGCTCGCCGGGCAAAGCGTCTCGGGTTTACCGCGGCAGGTCAGGGCCTGCTCGGCATCGGCTTCGATCAACACGCGTGGAAGGCTGAGCACATCGTAGAAGATGTAGACATCAAGCCCGGCCGCAGCGGCATCACGAATCCGCCGGCCGATGGTTTCGAATTGCTGCTCCACCCACCGCTGCACCTCCCCACCCCCGGAAACCCCGGAAACCCCGGAAATGCCGGAACCTCCGGATGCCCCACCCCCTGCTGAAGCGCGGGAAACGCTGCTTCGCCCAGCGCTGGAGGCCGAAGCGCTGCCGGGAAACGCCGGGTCGCCGGGGCCGATGGGCCCGGCACCACCCGCCGTGGGGCCCGCCCGCCTCGATGGTCCGGTGGCGAGCACATCCGGCGACTCCACCCCGGACACACTGGTGGTCTCGAACAGCACCAGCCCGCTGTAACCCAGCTCGCGCAGATGGCCCGGATCGCGGTACCGCGACTGCATTCGCGGTTCGCCCGCGTTCTCTATCAATGTCGCAAGCGTGAGCATCGCAGTCGGTTATACGCCAACGCGGGGTGAAAGGGCAAACGGATCGGACTGGTTCCAAACGGTTCGGGCGCATGGCACGTGGCGCGGGCTCCCTCTGTATCCCGCCGGGGTTGGGTGGCATGGTCAGCGGCTTCCGGGGGCGCAGCCGATGGCCATGCGGCCCCGAGGGGCCCAGGCGCCCCGAGCGCCTCGCGGCCTCGCATGGCCATCGGGCTGAAGCCCCCCGAAAGCACGCTGGCACAGCCAGCCAGGGGCAGCTTTCCGCGACGCGCATCATGCGCCCAAACGGTTCAATCAAGCGGGCGCTTGCCCTCACTCGAATGGATGCATGACACGTGTCGCGGCTGCCCCCAATGCTCGGACCCAATCCCAATAGGGTGGCATGGTCAGCGGGCTGTCTTCAGCCCGATGGCCATGCGAGCCCCGAACGCGCCCCGCGGCTCCCGGGCCGCATGGCCATCGGCCGCGGACGGCCGCT
>PUNN01000014.1 GCA_003552605.1 Phycisphaeraceae bacterium | reverse complement strand
TTGGAGGTGCATGGACTGACCGCGGAACCCGGGTGGGTTGCTCCGAGATCGCGAGGTGGATGTGAAGACGGAGTCCGGTGTAAAGGAGGGAATTGTCAGCGCGCTTCGGTGCCTGCCTTCCGGCGTATTTCTCTTGACTGCCCGGTACGAAGAGCGGCGCGCAGGGCTCCTGGTGACCTGGGTCCAGCAGTGTTGCCTGCGACCGCCCATGCTCTGCGTCTGTGTGCCCAAGGGCAGGGCGATCATGCCGCTGATTTCCGAATCGGCCGAGTTCGCGCTTTGCCATCTCAGCGAAGATGACCGCGTGATCCGTCGGAAGTTCAAGAAGGAGGTTGATCCGGTGGATGATGCGTTCCTGGGATTCAATCTGCTTCGCGATACCGAAACGGGCGCCCCGGTGATTGCATCGGTGGCGGCGTTCTTCGAGTGCACCGTGTGTTGCCACATGGATGTGGATGGCGACCATGACCTGTTCGTGGGGAAGGTGGTCAATGGTGGTTGCCTCAATGGCCGGCCGGCGGTGATCTCCCCTGGGGTCTGAGGTGCCGCGGTAGTCGGTGGCCCCGGACCGCCGGTTGGTGCTATCCTTTACCGACCGGGGGCTCCAGATATCCCCGAAATCGCTCCCTCCCGAGACCGTGCATGACCTCGATTTCCGTCCCAACCGGTGTGACCGACCCCATTAACCAGCAGATCCTCGCCGTCAGCGAGGACCGGGTCCAGGGGTTCGTGGCCGAGCCTTTTGCTCGTATTGGCGAGATGACCGGCCTTGAGCAGGCCGTGGTTATCGAGCGCATCCGGGCCATGCTTCAGGCCGGCACCATCCGGCGCGTCCGGCAGACGTTGATGACCACCAGCCTCGCACCGGGTGCCCTCGTCGCCTGGCAGGTGCCGGCAGCGCGGCTGAATGAGGCGTTCGACTGGCTTTTCGCCAACGATCCGTTCACCGGCCACGTGGTGATCCGCACCACCGATGAGCGGGCCGCGGGCGCGCAGTATCGGCTGTGGACGACGTTGAAGGTGCCGGTGGGCTTCTCGATGCAGCGCCACGCCGAGTTGCTGCTCGAGCGCATTGGCGGGCAGGATGTCCGGTTGATGCCGGCCAGAAAGGTCTTCGCGCTCGGGGTGGGGCACATTCGACGTCGCGGCCTCGAGCCGGGTGCCCGTGCTGATCAACCCGGCAAGGTGCGCGATGCCACGCCCGTGCAGCTTGACCCCGAGCAATGGCGCGTGCTGCTGACATTGAAGCGGGAGTTGAGCGTTGATGAGATCACCGAGCAACCCTGGCGGGGGCGGGCTGAAGAATCGGGCATGAGCTACGACCGCTTCATCGAAATCGCCGAAGGGCTCGAAAGGGCGGGGGTCATCGGCCGGTTCTCCACCTTTCTCGAGCACGTCAAGAAACTGACCGATGGGGCGCAGGTGACGCGGTACAACGCCCTGTTTCACTGGTCCGTGCCAGCCGGCCGCGAGATCGACGCCGGGTGTGAAGTGGGACGCCATCTCATCATGACCCACGCCTACTGGCGGCAGACGGGCCCGCAGTTCAACCATGTGAACATCATGGGCGTGGCCCACGGTGAGGATCGCGACCTGCTGCTGGCCCACAAGGAGGCGATCGACCGGCACTTGGAGGAAGCCGGTATTGCCGTGCGGTATACCAATGTCTTCTGGGGCGGCCGCAGCGAGATCAAACCTTCAGAGATCGATCCCCGTCGCTATGCCGAGTGGTTGACGCAGCAGGGCATCGACCCCGCGAGCATGCGCAATGGGGAGGTGCCGGTCGAGTTGTAAGCGGGAAACCTGCTTCTCCAGCGCGGCCGGGCCCATCCGGCATCGCCTGCTGGCCGAGGCTGTGCGGTCTTATGATTCATCCCATTACCCTGTCGTTTCCACATCTGCCCGCGGCGCTCGATGGACTGCGCATCGCCCACTTGAGTGACTTCCATGCCCGTCGTGGCCGCCGTGCGCTGGACCTGGCCGACCGCTTGGGCGCAGCCCTCGCGGCCACGCGGCTGGACCTGGTGCTGTTGACCGGTGATTACATGGACCAACCGGGCGATGAAGCGACGGCCGCCGAGGTCCTGGCCCGGATCGCCTCGCGTGTGCGACCGCGAATGGGTTATTTCGGCGTGTTCGGCAACCATGACAACACCACCGTTCGCCGCCGGATGGACGAGCTGGAGATTCACTGGCTCGGCAACGGGGTTGTCCAGCCGGCGGACCTGCCGCTGGTGCTGTGCGGGCTTGATGGATCAATCGATGCCCGGCCGGACACCGTGGCGCTGGCCGGGGCCCTGGCGGGTACCGGTGCAGAGGTGTTCCGCATTGTCCTGACCCATGTGCCGAACATGCTGCCGGCCGTGGCCGACCTTGGCTGTCACCTGCTGCTTGCCGGGCATACCCATGGCGGGCAGGTACGGCCCTGGCGCCGACTGCCGCTGTACAACTCGACCGACCTGCCCCTGCGGCTGTCCGCCGGTGTGCTGCGTCATCGTGAGACGCTGGCGGTGGTGACGCGTGGGCTGGGCGAGACCTCGCTTCCGCTTCGCGTGTGCTGTCCCCGCCAGGTGCCGGTGCTTATGCTGCGCTGCGGGCCACTGCCAGGAGAGTACACTGATGACATGGTGAACGTATGGCCGTGGTGATCGAATGGTTCCGGGCCGATTCGCAAACACTCCCAGGTCCCCGCGATAGAAGGCTGGTGGTTGCATGGAGATGCGGTGCTCGCAAGAATACCCCGTCCGGGATGCTGGGCCCGCCCACCGCGGTTGGCCGGATGCGGGCAAGTGAAGGCCGTCGGGGTGCAGGCTGGGGGGGCAAGGGGGCAAGGGGTCGTAACCCGAGTGGCCCCACGGCCGGCATCGCTCAATGGAGCGACCGGTGCGAACCAGAGGGTCGGACGTAATGAAGGCAGGCTGAATGCCGTCAGTTTGTGTCTATTTTCAGGTTCATCAGCCCTACCGCCTCAGACGGTACAGCATTTTCGACGGGGGACCGCAGTATTTCGATGCCGAACGCAACCGCCACATTCTCAAGCGCGTGGCGGAGAAATGCTACCTCCCGACCACCCGATTGATCCTGGACCTCGTCCGCCGGTACGAAGGGCGGTTCCGGCTGGCCTTCAGCTTCACGGGGACCATCCTGGAGCAATGGCGGGAGCATTGTCCATCCCTGATTTCATTGTTTCAGGAACTTGCTGAAACCGGGTGTATGGAAGTGCTCGGTGAGACCTATCACCATTCACTGGCCGCGTTGTACAGCCCGCAGGAGTTCCGAGATCAGGTGGAAGCTCATGGCAGGCTGGTTCATGAGCTTTTCGACGTTACACCTTCGATATTCCGCCACACCGAGCTGATCTACAGCAACGAACTGGCCGGGATGGTGGCGACGATGGGAACATTCAACGGCATTCTGGCTGAAGGCGCTGATCGCGTGCTGCGTGGGCGGTCGCCCAATCACCTCTACCATCCGCCGGGCATGCATGAATTGAAACTGCTGTTGAAGAACTACGTGCTCAGTGATGATATTGCCTTCCGTTTCTCGAATCGCGGCTGGCGCCATTGGCCCCTGACTGCTGAAAAGATGGCCGGCTGGGTGGGGCGTATCGGTGAGGGGATGGATTCGGATCAATCGCACCCGGCTCGTGGGAGCGGCAAGGGGCCAGCCCCCGCTGCCGCCACCAGCACCGTCGACATGGAAGAGGCCGAACGAAACTGGGCGCTGATGTCCGGGCCGGTGTGCAACATGTTCATGGACTACGAAACGTTCGGTGAACATCAGTGGAAGGAGACGGGCATTTTCGATTTCCTCAAGGCCCTGCCCGGTCGCATCCTGGAAACGGGCAACTGCCGGTTCAGGACCCCCTCGGAGATCGTGGATACGCTGCCCGCAGCGGATGAACTGGATGTGCCCGACCCTACAAGCTGGGCCGACACCGAGCGCGACCTGAGCGCCTGGGTCGGCAATGCCATGCAGGCCAGTGCCCTGGATGAACTATACCGGCTCGAATCACGGATCAAGGCCACCGATGATCTCGACCTGCTGGAAGACTGGCGGCGGCTGTCATGTTCGGATCACTTCTATTACATGTGTACCAAGTATTTCGATGATGGTGCAGTACACAAGTATTTCAATCCGTACGAATCGCCGTACGACAGCTACATCAACTTCATGAACGTGCTGGACAACCTCCGCTTCCGTCTCGACCACAGCAAAGCGGTGTAGGCGCGTGATCGTCCGCTGCGATGCCGGGGCATGCCATCGCGCCTGCCTGAGAATGGGTTCATCCCGCCTTCGGCTGATGGCGTGCTGCGGGCCAGCGCTGGGCGCCTTCGGCCACCGCGACCTGGGCCTGGCGGTAATCATCGAAGCGGCCGACGTCTAACCAGTACTCGACCACGGGGAAGCTCACCACGCGCCGGCCGTCATGGGTGGCGGCGCGGATCAGTTCGGGCATGTCGAATCGGCGGTCCCGGGGTATCAACTCGAGCACGCTCGGTTCGAGAAGGTAGATGCCGGCGTTGACAAGAAAGTTCACCGTGGGTTTTTCCTGCACGTCGATTACCCGTTCACCGTCACACTGCACCACCCCGTAGGGCACTTCCATGCCGTACTGTCGTACGGCGACGGTCAACGCCGCGCCCTGCTCGGCATGGAAACCGAGCATCTGGCTGTAGTCGACGCGGGTGAGGATGTCACCGTTGATCACCAGCAGCGGTTCCGATGGCGGCTCGAGAAGGCCCAGTGCGCCGGCCGTGCCGAGGGGGCGGCTTTCGCTGAGATAGCTGACCGAGACGCCGAAGCCTTCCCCATCGCCAAAGTGATGCTTGATCCGGTCGGCGAGGTAATGGGTCGAGATGTGTACCTGCTGAATGCCGGAGGCGCGAAGCTGTTCGACGGTCAGCTCGATCAACGGCCGGTCGCCTACCGGCAACATCGGCTTGGGGGTATCCCGTGTCAGGGGATCGAGCCGGCGGCCGAATCCACCGGCCATGATGACGGCCCGAACCGGCAGCGCTTCGCGCCCATCGAGGCGCTCGCGCGTGAGCAGGTCCACGACCCGGTTTTCAGCATCGACCAGCGGCAGATGGCGCACCTTGTGATGGTCCATCACCCGACGCAACTGTTCCGGTGACATCTGCGGCGAGGCCGTGACCGGCGCGCGATGGCCGGCGGTGTCGCGCTGCGGGAGCAGCCTGCTGACAGGTTCATCCAGTCGAAGGCCGCCGAGGATCGCGCGGCGTACGTCACCGTCGGTGACCGTGGCCACGAGGCGGCGATGCTCATCAACCACAAGGGCGATGCCACGCGCCGCACGGTCGATCCGCTCCATGACGGTACGAAGCGTATCGGCCGGGCTGATGAACAGGTTGTCGAGCCCATCATTCACGCGGATCGCCTCTTGCCTTCGGCCGCCAAGTCTTCCATGAGGGCGGGATCGAGTTTCGTGTCGGGGTCATCCGGGGCCGTATGAATGCGCAGTGCGGGCTTGACAGGCGCGGCATCGAGCCGCCTCTTGACCTGCGCCGGCACGCCCGCCACCATCATGTTCGCTGCCACATCGGCCCTGACCACCGCGCCGGCGGCGATGAGACTGCCGCTGCCGATGCGGACCCCCGGAAGAACGGTCGCGCCGGCCCCGATCACGGCACCGCCTTCAACATGCACCGATCCGGTCAGCACGGCGCCGGGGGCGATGAACACATGGTCCTCGACCACGCAGTCGTGCTCGACAATAGCGCCGGTGTTGACCACAACGTTGGCGCCGAGAGATGCGCCGGTGTTGACTGCGGCCTGGGCCATGACGGTCAGGCCGGGGCCAAGTGTCGCCGTCGATGAGATTGCCGCTTGTGGATGGATCGCGCTTGCGATGGTGAAGTCGTGCTCGAGCAGCAGATTGTACAGCCGCCTCCTGACATGGGTATGGGGTGTGATGCCGACCCCGATAAAGGCGTGATCGATGCCCTGGTAACGCAGGTCGGTGAGCTCGCTGTCATCGCCCATCACCGATACACCGGCCACCCGGGTGCCCTGGTTGCGCGGGTTGGCATCGAGCAGCCTGACGAACCGCCACCGCCGCGCCATCCGGAGGATGTCGATGACCACCGCGGCATGACCGCCGGCGCCGAGGCCAATGATGGGGGTGTCATTCATGCGGAACCTTTCAGAGATTACGGATCAGGCCGCGAGCGGTCCCACGGCTTCGCCTTCCTCGGGCATGCCTGCTTCATGCTGTTCGATATCGGCAAACGGTTTACGCAGGAGCACCTCCGCCGGAGGCAGGTCGTTCAATACGCTTACCATTCGTGCCGCTGCCCCACCCTCACCGTAGGGGTTGACCATGCCGGCTAGGTGCTGATGGAACCGGCACGATAAAGCCCGGTGGATGGCATCGACGATCGCCCTGCTGTCACAGGGCACATCGATCACGTTCGCCGCGCGCAACCGGCCATCCTGGCGCGAGCCGATGTTGACCACGGGCACGCGCGCGGCGGGCGCTTCGATAATGCCACTCGAGGAGTTGCCCACCACCGCATCAGCAAGACGCATCGCGTTGAAGTAGAAGCCGGCGCCGAGGTTATCCGCCACCTGTGCATTGGGATGCGCTTCGATGAACGCATCGATCATGGCGTTGATCCTGCGACCACCGGCATCGGCATTGGCGCGGGTGAAGACGATGGGCCGGCCGCATTCGATGAGTGCATCGAACAGGCGGTGGGTCTGTGTCTCGACATCCGCGGCTTCGAGTGTCGGGGGATGGAACGTGACCAGCAGATAACCCTCGGGGAGCATGACCCCGTATTGCTTGCGAAGCTGTTCGCGATCCATGCGCGGCGTAGCGGCCATGTGATCGAGCCCGAGCGCGCCGCAGACGAAGATGCGTTCTGCCGGTTCGCCCATCTGCCGGATGCGCCGGGCATAGGCCTCCGTGGCGGGGAAATGGATGTGGCTTAACTTCGTCATGCTGTGTCGAAGGCTGTCGTCGATCGCCCCGAGTGTGAGTTCACCGCCGTGGATATGCCCCACCGGAACGCGAAGGGGCAGGGCGGCGAGCGCCGCGGCGTGCATCTCGAAGCGATCCCCAAGCACAAGCAACACGTCCGGTTTCACCCGATCCAGGGCACGGCCGAAACCGGCAACGGCGAGGCCCATCGCGGCCGTGGTCGCCATGGCGCTGTCCGAAGCAAGCAGGCAGTCCACGGTTTCATCCACCGTGTAGCCATCGGTGCGGATGCGATCGATCGTGCCTTCACTGATATGGGCGCCGCCGGCAATGATGTGCATTCGGCACTGCCGTTGCACCGCGAGGCGCTCGAGCAACGGGCGGTAGATGCCGTAGTCGGCGCGGCTCGTCGTGGCGATGGCGATGCGCTTCATGACAGGTCCCCCCAATCAAGCGTGTGGCCGGCGGGAAGCTCGTGTCGCACGGGGCGGCCGATGACTTGCGGCATCAGGGCCGGCTGGATGCCTGTGCCGGGGCGAAGGCAATCGAGGTCATCGGCCTCGATGACATGGCCGGCGTCAAGATTCCGGGATGTGACAAGAGCCCGCCGTGCTGTTGCGCGGAGGTTCTGCTCGCCCGGGATCGGGCGCTTGATGCCATCGCCGAGTGCGGATTCGACGAGGCGGATATCACGCACCATCGCGGCGAATGTATCGGGTTCGATCGAGGCGCGATGGTCCGGGCCGGGAAGGGAGCGATCGAGCGTCAGATGCTTCTCGATGAGACACGCCCCGCGTGCGCAGGCTGCCAGAGCGACGGCCGTACCGGGGGTGTGGTCGGAATAGCCGGTGGGCAATTGAAACGCACGCCGGAGTGTGTCCATGGCGCGCAGGTTCGCTTCGGCCGGATCGGCCGGGTAGCAGCTTACACAATGCAGCAGGATGATCGCTTCACATCCACCATGGCGAAGTGCGTCGAGGGCAGTCTCGATCTCACCGAGATAGCACATGCCCGTCGAGAGCACCACGGGAATGTGCAATTCACCGACCCGTCGCAGCAGCGGCAGGTTGGTCACCTCACCGGAGCCGATCTTGATCAGCTCAACGCCCATGTCAACCAGCATCGCCGCACTTCGGCCATCGAAGGGTGATGACAGGAACGCAATGTGTTGCGCTTTGGCGTGGGCGGCGAGGTCCCGGTGGGCCTGCTCGTCGAGCTCGAGGCGTTCAAGCATCGCCTGTTGGGTCTCATCCGCGGTGCCGTGGCGCATCTGATAGGCGGCCTTGGGCGCTGCGGCGGTGGTGGTGGCCGCTGCTGTAAACGTCTGGAACTTGATGGCATCGGCCCCCGCCTCCGCCGCGGCGTCGATCAGCGCCCGGGCGCGATCGAGGTCGCCGTCGTGGTTGACGCCGGCCTCGGCGACGATGAAGCATCGCCGGCCGTCACCGATGGGGGCGCTGATGAACGGGGCATCCATCTTCACGATGCGACCTTGAGCTGGCGGCCGTGTGTCAGGCACAGGTCCGCAAGGTGCAGTTGCCACGGGGTATCCACATCGAGCGAGCGCTCCTCCGGCATGGACATGGCGAAGGTGTGCTCGCCGTACCACGTGCGGTTGTCGAGCAGCCACTGTGTCTGCGCCAGGTAGATCGCCCCGTTGAGTGCCCATGCGGGCTGCGCGGCCTGCCTCTGCGGCGGGGGCGAGCCGTGCCAGGGTTCGCAGCGACCATCATCATCCAGTCGCATGAGCCAGCGCGGATGCACCGGTGAGCGGGTCACGCTTATCACCGCTTGCGCCCCATGCGTGCGGACAAGCTCGAACGCGGCATCGATATCCGCGCTGATGCGCAGCGGTGAGGTCGGCTGAAGGCAGACCACCCATTGCGGCCGGAAACCTTCATGCTCAGCCAGCCAGAGCAGGGCATGAACGAGCGGATCGATGCCGGGGGTATCGTCCGCGGCGAGAAAGGCCGGTCGCATGAAAGGCACCTCGGCGCCTTCGGCCCGGGCGGCATCGGCGATATCGGCGTGATCGGTCGTCACCACGGTCCGGCCGATGCACTTTGCCCCGCGGGCGGCATCGACCGTCCACGCGATCAGCGGCCGCCCCGCCACGGGCGCGAGATTCTTGCCCGGTACACCCCTCGACCCGCCCCGGGCGGGAATGATGGCCAGAACATCGCTCATGCCGGCATCGGCTCCCTTCGCCGCGCCACGCGCGCGGCGACACGAGGGGGTTATCGGATTGATGGAATGGCGGCGATGAGATTCACCGCCATGGCGAGCGATGGTCCGGTAAGAAGCGGCTGTCTCGACCAGCGCGAGCCCGTTTCGCCGGACCACGAGGCAGGGCGGCAGAGAGCCGCGAGGTGAAAAGTGCAAGGAATGCCGGCTGCGCAACGCGACGAACGGTTTGCCCGGCGGACCTCCCTCAGGTGCTTATCGTCCAAGCATGAGGCCGAGCATCTTCGCGGTCACGCGGAGCTTCTGCGCCAGGCTCTGCGGCGGCGGCTTTTCGCCATTGGCACGCAGCATCAGCATGGTCAGGTCGTCCGGGCTCGGTGCTGAGTCGGCGAAGTCGACCACTTTCCGGTGAAGGTCCGAGAGGGGGTTTGTCGTGTCGGTGCGCTCGAGGCCGCTGACGAAGTTGAGCAGGCCGGGCTCGCCGAGCATATGCTTATCGCGGCCGTGGGTTTCCGTCAGGCCATCGGTGTAGATCAGCACCCGGTCCTCCGGCTCGAGCTGAACGGCAAACTGCTCGTAGGCCGCTTCCGAGCGGATGCCGAGGGGCAGGTTCCTTGTCACCCGGCCATCGGCGTCGGCGGCCGGATCGAGCGGCTGCCATTGACCGGTGGCGCTGCGGTAATGCAGCGGCCTCGGGTGGCCGGCGTTGCAGAGGATGAGGTGCCGCGTGGGCGGGAAGAACGTGGCGAGCAGGGCGGTGGCGAACTTGCCGTGCTGCGCCATGCCATCGAAGTCGGTGTTGATCGCCACGGCGAGACGGGTCTGATCCGGCTTGTTGATGTGCCGGCGCATGAGCCGCCGCAGGTGCAGGGCCACATCCGATGCATCCGCGCCGTGCCCGCTGACATCGGCCACGAGGAACCGCGACACCTCCGCGCAGGCGCACATGGAAACGAGGTAAATGTCACCGCCGGTCTCCGCGCCGGCGGGGTGAGACCACACCCACGCATCCATGCCGGTGACGCGGATCGAGCTTTCAATCTCGGCCGAGCCGCCCCAGACCTCGAGGCAGTCCAGGCGGTGCTGAGCCGCGGCCTCGCCCTCGCCCGCTCCAGAGGGCAGCGCACATTCGCCGGAGGCGGCCGGGAAATCGGATTGTTTCGGGCCCGCAGAAGACATCGTGTCAGTAGGTCGCTCCGTTGGTCAACCGGCTTACAGCCGGTTTGGCGCGGCCCCGGAATTACTCTCCCACATGCCATTGTAAGGGCCGATGGCGTGTGGCGACTTAAATGTGGGATGACCCTTGCGGCCCACCGGCCCCGGCAGCCATCGCGGGACGGGCTCAGGCGAACGATGGGCCACACGTGCCCTGCCAAATGCACGCACCTGCCCCCCGAGGGCAGGCAACGAGGAGCCTCGTTATGAAACCTCCCCGCCGCTTCACATCCATTGCCTCGATGACTCGCATGATTCTAATAGGGATTTTCGTCCTGGGCGTTGCTGGTCTGGCCGTGCCGACAGCCGATGCCCGTCATGGGCATCGTGGTCACCATGGCCATCATGGGTTCCACGGCCACCACGGTCATCATCACGCCCATCGGCACACCCGCAGCTTGCATCGTCACCACCGCCATCGCGTGCACCGGCATGCGCACCATCATCACCATCAACACCACCGCCATGCGCACGGTGCCCATCACCGTCCGCGTGTTCATGGCGGCGTGCGGTTCGGCCGGGGCCATCGCGCTCGCGCGCATCATCGCCCGCATCGTCACCACGCCGCGCGGGCCGACCATCGACACCGGCGTTACGGGTCTCGTTCTTTCTCACAGCGCATCATCATCGTGCGGGGAGATCAGGCCGATCGAGAGTCGCAGTTAGTCCAATCGCCGGGCACAGCGCACGGTCGTCCGGATGGATGGGCGCTGCTTGAGGCCGGTGAGTATGAACGGGCACGGTCGGCTTTTGCCCGGGAGGCAACGGCTGATCCGGCGGCAGGCTTGCCGAAACTCGGCTACGGCCTCGCGGCCATGCTCAATGAGGACGATCCAACCGCCGCGCGGGCCATCCGGCGGGTCTACCGGTACGAGGAAACCGTGCTCGATCACGAGGTGGATGTTGATCGAGCACTGCTTGAACGCCTGATCAACCGGTACGAGTACGAAGAAGGTGAAGATGCCGAGATGATCAGCCGGGCTCTGCAACGCCTGCTTGCGGCACAGGCGCTGGATGAACCGGCGCCGCAGGAACATTCTCAGCCGGAAAACGTTGCTCCAACGCCTGCGCCCGATGCGCCCGAGCGGGATGGAGAATCCCAAGCCCCCTATCCCTGACGTGCAAGCCGCCTCCTCGACCCAGAAATGGGTGGCGGACCGGCCGCTGCGTGGTCTCGCGGCCGATCCATGGCAAGGCTGAGTGGGGCCTCGTTCGGCAGGGCAAACGCATGTAGCCGCAAAAGCGGCAGGCTGCGTCAGCGGCTGCCCCCGGAAGCGCAGCCGATGGCCATGACGGCCTGTGATTGGGGGTTCTCCGCATGGCCATCAGCCGAAGACGGCTGCTGACCATGCCACCCCAGCTACATGCGTTCGCCCTGCCTCGTTCGGGCAGGCCTTTACGCAGCAGTCACAGATGTAGAGCGACCGAGGCCGTAGCGCAGCCCATGCTGCTTGCGTCCCTTGATCGGTTGCCGATCTCGTGGGTGCCGCCGGTGTCATAAAGCGGCGTGTGACACCGGCCGGGCACCTCCTGAGACGCCAGGGAAGCGCGAAACGGTTGCTGCGCAAGCAGCGGTGGTGTCAACGTGGGCGGTGCGGTGCGCGGGTGGCGCCGTCGAGCACCCTGTCAAGGTGGTCGAGGTGGAACGTGCGGATGCGGCGGTCGCGGGCGGGCCAGTCGGCCAATTCGCCCGTGCCGCGGTCGACCGGCTCGAGGCGCATGAGGAACTCGCTCGACTCCTCGGGGGAACCGCCGGGGCTGAACGTGCTGATGCTGAAGGTGCTGCGGCCCGCATCGAGATCAACGGTGTAGGGGCTGGCGCCTTCGCTTTCGTGGGTGAAGATGTGGTCCCAGTCATCATCACCATCGAGACCATCGCGACCATCGCGCTTGACCTTGAGCATCCAGCCGCCATCTTCTTCAATCGTGAACTCGAAAATCGGCCGGTGGATGCCCGGGTTGATCTGCTTGTCTCCGGCGAAATGAGGTGCGAGGTCGAAGAGGATGCGCTCGTCGAGGTTATCCCTGTTGCGGAACCAGTCGTACTCGATGATCTCGCCGGGGTGGAACTCGACGATGCTGATCGACTGTGCCGCGTAGACATCACTCAGGAAATAGCGGCCCTGGTCATCGGCGTGGGCGGGATTGTCGATCGGGTTGCCGCGGATGGGCACGAAGGCGATCACGCGCGGCGTGTCGGCAAGGTGGGCAAGATCGGCGTTGTCACCGTGTTCAAACCGGAACTCCTCATCCACGTAGCCGAACATGAGCTTGAAGTTGTGCGGGCTCGGGCAGTGCAGCAGCACGTGCCATGGCTGAAGGCGGTAGGTCAGGTCCGGGTCGATGCTGGTGAAGTTGTGCCGCTCGTGCAGAAGCGGCAGCGACTGAGGTTTCTCGCGCGGCAGGCGCATGAACTGATACAGCCAGAGGAACTCCCCGTCGACCTGCGGCCGGCCCTGCTCATCGCTGAAGCGGGCATCAGCGCCAATGTCCATCGCCCGCGACCAGAGGAACGGGCCGAGCCGGCCGGTGAGACCCTGGGAGTAATCGGGAAGCAGGTCGGCGTACTGCTCGCGGATTTCCGCGGCGGTGGGCCGGTCCCCGGCGGCACTGTGGGCGAGCAGTCCCCCACCGGCGAGGACGGTCGCGGCGAGCAGACTGAGAAGGCGGGTGGATCGGCTCATGGGGATGGACTCCGTGATTGAGGCGGGGGATTAGTCTAGTCTTTGGCGCATTATAACGCTCGATTGCCCACTGTATTGCCCGAGAGCAGCGCGGGCTAGGGCAAACGCATGTAGACGCGAAACCGGGTGGCATGGTCAGCGGCTTCCGGGGGTGTCTGCA
>PUNN01000197.1 GCA_003552605.1 Phycisphaeraceae bacterium | reverse complement strand
CGAGGCATCCACACCATCGAAGGTGACAAGCCCGGTATTGGTGAGTTCCGTCTCGCCGGCCACCTGCAACGTTCCGCCGACAAAGGTCAGGTCGAACCCCTCAGCGCCGGTGGTCAGGCCCACCGTTGCGGTCACATCATTCGCAACCGTTCACGGCCCGTAGGGTAAATTATTCATGCTCCTGGCGGGGTGAGTCCGATAGTCGGGGGTATGAAGGAACTGACCGACTGCTCACGGAACGAGCTGATCGACATCCTCAAGCAACAGAATGTCCGTATAGCCGAGTTGGAAGGGAAGATCGCCCGACTTTCCAAGACCGCATCCACCCCTTCCAAGCCGCCATCCAGCGATGTGACCAAGCCAGCCAAGGGCGGCAAGTCGGCCAAGGTCGGAGGGACGCGCAAGAGGGAGATCGGCGCCGATCCGGGCCATCAGAAGCACCAGCGCAAGCCGTGCAGCCCCGGTCAGATCGACCAAGGCTTCTCATGAACAATGTCAACCTGCCCGGACTGCGGTGGGGAGGTGTGCCCTGCATTCGAACGAAATCAGGTCATCCAGCAGGTGGAGGTGATCGAGCGTCCCATGGAAGTGGTCGAGCATCGCGGCAAGGCCTGCTGGTGTGACCGTTGCGGCAAGCTCCACTACGCCTCCATTCCCGAGCCAGTTAAGCACACCGGGCTTCTCGGCCCGGACCTGACTGCGCTGGTGGCCTACATGAAGTCGGTCTGCCACGCCTCGTTCTCCACGATCCGCAAGTTCCTGCGAGATGTGGTCAAGATCACGATCTCGCGGGGTCAACTGGCAAGGTGCTGGCCAAGGTCAGCGATGCCCTGGCCGGTCCCTACGAGCAATTGCGGCTGCAACTGCCCGAGGAGGCCTGGCTGAACGTGGATGAGACGGGGCACAAGGAAAACGGCCAGCGCTTCTGGACCTGGTGGTTCCGGGCGGAGATGTACACGCTTTTCCACATCGACCCCTCCCGCAGTTCACAGGTGCTGATCGACACGCTGGGCGAAGAGTTCAACGGGGTGCTGGGCTGCGATTATTTCAGTGCCTATCGCAAGTACATGGAGGACTTCGGTATCGAGGTGCAGTTCTGCCTGGCGCACCTGATCCGGGATGTGAAGTACCTGACGACGTTGCCGGACAAGGTGACCCGTAACTACGGTGAGCGTCTGCTGGCGGCGTTGAAGACGCTATTCAGCCTGATCCACCGCCGCGATACGATGACCGAGAAAGGCTTCGGCCGCGCCCTGGAGCGTGCCCGCAACAACCTGATGGCGGTGGCCCGGCGAGCGCCAAAGCGCAGCGAAGCTGAGAATCTGGCCAAGCGGTTCCGCTTGCACGGCAAAGCCTACTTTCAGTTCATCACCACGCCGAACATTGAGCCGACGAATAACCTTGCTGAGCAGGCGATCCGCTTCGTGGTCATCGACCGTCACATCACGCAGGGCACGCGCAGCGACAAGGGCCAACGCTGGTCCGAACGCATCTGGACTGTTATCGCCACCTGCATCCAGCAGGGCCGATCCTTCTACGACTATCTCAAGCAGGCCGTGCATGCCCACTTCAACGGCGAGCCACCCCCGTCACTTGTGCCCAATGGGCCGTGAACGGTTACTGCAATCTCTACCTGTTCAGTGCAACTTTGTGCCACCGCTGTGGGTATTGCATCCCCGCACCTGGTAAGCAATGCAGGGCAACAGGCGATCGTGCTCACCAGCAACAAGGCCTTCAGCGACTGGGGCCAGGTCTTCACCGATGATGCAGTGATGGCCTCGCCCCCCCCAGCCCGCCCAACGCCACCCCAAGAAAACGAGAGGATCTAGCGCCAACTCAGCAAACGGGAGCCGGCGGGAGGCAAGTCTCGGTGTGTGTTGACACACGGGCCGCCATGGCCATTGGCTGTGGACGGCCGCTGACCATGCCACCGGCCTTGCCGATGCGGTACGCGTGACATGCCCCCCCTGGGCAAGCGGGCTGGGCAAGCGGGTACGATGTACGTCTTGGGGGTCAACTCATTGCGCTGGTGATGGCCTCGACGAGAGGTTTGGCCTCGTCCTCATCGAGCTTGCCCGCGGGCCAGTGAATTCCAAGGCCCGATTCGGCATCGTACTTGGGGATGATGTGGAAATGCACGTGTTCCACCGCCTGGTGGGCGATGCGGCCATTGTTTTGAAGCAGGTTCGAGGCCGACTTGCCGGTCGCGGCCATGATTGCCCGGCACAACCGCGGCGCAACCCGTCCGCAAGCCGCGGCGAGATCATCGGGCATCTCCGCGAGCGTGCGGTAGTGGGCCTTCGGAATGATCAGAGAATGGCCCCGTGACAGTGGCCCGACATCGAGAAAGGCGAGCACCTGCTCATCCTCGTACAGCTTGTAACAGGGCACTTCGCCTTTGACGATCCGGCAGAAGATGCAGTCGGGATCGCGTGTCATGTTGAATCCTCCGTGAACTCAGGACCGCGGGTACTGAAAGAAAAAGCCGCGCCGGCCACAGCAGATCCCCCCGGCCGATCGGCACATGGCGACCACCGGGTCGATGCTGCCGCAATCGGTGCGGCTTGGTACCACCGCCGCGGGCGGCGATGGTGGCAACTCGAACCGGTAGCGGGGCCCGATCAGCCGTGGCGCTTGAATCTTCCTTCAACGGCTCACCGAGCCGGGCTCCTCCGCCCCTTCGGACGGCGAAGGCCACCGGGTCGAGTCTCTGTATGGTACGTGGCCGGCGGCCCGGGATCAATCGAGGCGGAACACACCGAGCAGTTTCACCTCATCGTCCTCGCCGCGAACTTCACTGCGGTCGAACACCGCCATGACCCGCGCCGACTCGACCGGCCCACGGTCCCACTGGCCGGTGCGATAGCCGCGAATGACGAAGTAACCGACAAACACATCACTT
>PUNN01000351.1 GCA_003552605.1 Phycisphaeraceae bacterium | reverse complement strand
CTAGTTTGATAAGAAAAAATTAATACATTTCTCTCTTCGGGCTCTAAGCTTTTGTACTTCTCGTTGTACATATACAAAAGAATAGCAAATACTTCTAGCTCTCTTTTTCGTAGTTTATTAAACGGTTTAATCAGTGGTTTAGTAATACTAGCCAGTACTTGCAGAATTGCAAGATACTTATAATGCTTCTCTTGTGGGATTGTTAATTCCATTTTACCAGATTTTAAATGCAAATATACAATATTTTTTTCATAAAACCAAATTTTTAGATAATAAAATACCCTACCCGATTAAGAGTAGGGTATTTCCTCCTCAACTTTACCAAGAATTACTCTTCTCTTTGTAGTTCTTCAATAAACTCTCTGTCTTTCGTCTCAATTTCCTTGCTAATCCAGAACATAGCCTCTTCTATGCTTTTTTGGCAGTATAAGACATTGAGTGTGGCAGCATTTAAGCCAACTTGTCTATTAATCCTCTCTAATTCCTTCTTTAAATGTTTTAGTGCTTCCATTTAATACCTTTAAATAAATACCTGGGTTTTCTTTATCTACACTAAAATACTCTCCGTCTATCTCCATTGGGACGGGAATAAGATGTGTAGCATCGTCATCTTCAATAATTCCATGAGCTTGTAATAAGTCTCCTATAATCTGGAAACAGTTATGCAGATCAAATTTCCTCTTAGAGTCTCTCACTGGATGAAAGCCTAGTATAAGAGGTTTATACTTATAAAACTCATTCCCTTCTAATGCCTCTTTGAATCTGTTAGGACGGCTCTCACTTTTATATTCTTCTACTATCTTTTTAGAAGAAGAGAAGTTTTTGATCCCCAGTTTCTGCAGATACTTACGAACTGAGGGACTAAAAAAGCTACCTGATCGGGTATTAACTCGACTGTTCTTACTAGAAGGTACGTTCTCGGGTATAAAAATTACTCCTGGTTCCATGATACATCTAATTGAAATACTCCGCTAGGTTCTGGCACAGTAGTATCCAGATCAGTAGCTCCCCCATACCAAATCTTAGGAGGTTGTGGATAAATATAAGGATTGGGCTCAATAACAATAGGAGTAGGATTTCTCCAAATAATTTCTGTATTGGTACTAAGTTCCCACTCTTTCCAATCTGGAAGAATCCTTTTAAGAGTATCAAAGAGTTCCTTAATATTAACTCTTTTTTCTACTGTTACAACTTTAGTGTCGTAGTTTAGTTGGATTTTCATAGTCCTGGTGTTTTATAGTTAGTAGCGGGAGGTAGAATCGAACTACCAGCTTTGGCTTATGAGACCAACGAGTTACCGTTACTCTATCCCGCTAGTGTGGGGACAATAAGAATCGAACTTATCCAAACCCAGGTCTTCAACCTGGTGCTCTACCAACTGAGCTATGTCCCCAGTAGCCTACCTAGGACTCGAACCTAGTACCCACAGCTTAGAAGGCTGTTGCTCTATCCAGATGAGCTAGTAGGCTGTTTTAGGGTGTGTGGAGAGACTCGAACTCTCGACTTTCAGATCCACAAACTGACACTCTAACCAACTGAGCTACACACACCACTACAAAGATAATACAATTTATTAGAAAAACCAAATTTTTTTGTTAAAAAATATCCCCTGCTAAATTAATAACAGGGGATCAGGGTGTAAATGTAGCCTGAAAAGACTACTCGAGGGGTTCTTTTTTAAGCTCTCTGACGTAATCCTGAAGTTTAGTTAATTGGCTTGCATCGTAATCACACAACAAGACTTTACCATCAATCTTAACCCATTGTCTAGGAGAACTTGCGTCAAATCCCATCCACGTATAAATCTTCTTTGGAATATGGGATCTCTTAGTTACTTTTTTTCCTTTTAGTTGGATTAAGTATTTTTCACATTGGGAAAGTTCGATACAAGGAACTAATAAGTCTGCTTCTCCTATTTCGTTAGCTAGTTTCCAGACATTATATTCAGATCTATTCTTAGTCTGAGCTTTGGGTTTATCGTCTCTTACTTTCTTAATTACCCAATCTGGGTTAATAGGATGTTCGTAGACTTCTCTTCTAGCTCCTTTATTTATGTACTTCCCCAATTCCATCTTCAAAGTCTTTTACTGTAAAGTAAACTTTGCAGCCTATTTGTTTTTCCAGGTGTTTTCTGTAATCATCGAGCTCTTCTTGGGTATCAAACCAGGTTTTCTTGTAGTTATAATCTACTGGTTTCATAGCCCCATTCATTTTGGATACAGCTAATAAGTTAAATCTTTTATTCATTCTCTTCCTCCAACTCTTGTCCTGTAAACAATTTAACAAGGGTTAGAGCAAAGTCTAAGTTATAAAAGTCTCTAGCAAGTCCTGAGAATACTACAGCAGCAATAGCTACTTCATACCAGGCTTCAAAGATGGCATAGAGTCCAAAGCTTGAGAAGAAACTAATAAATCCCAAGACCAGAGACCAGCCTACAGTAATAGCTTTAGGTTGCCATTTAGGACTTCCGTCGTAGCCAATCCAATTTTTAGTCAGAGTAGTTAGTGCAATAATAAATCCTACCAGTGCAGGAACACTAACAAAAGCTGCAGTTAGAGCTGATACATTTCCATACTCAGGAAGTACAAGTCCTACTACTGCTGCGATAATAAACAAGATAGTTTCAATACTGTTTTTCATAATGTTGATTTTAAATGTATACACTTCTCTGATTTCTCTTTCTATCTTCTTCTCTTTCTTCTCTCTTATCTCTTCGAGAGAAGAAGATATAACAGGGGTATCCCCCGACTTTTTCGAGATTCCCATTCTTGTAGTTTTGATGCGGTACGATACCCTGATTACACCCACCTCGGAGCATTGATCCCTGCTATTCTTTACGTTGCTACTGCAACCACCGAGCCATCAAGTGACTACCAGATGTACTGACTAAAATGAATGGTT
>PUNN01000209.1 GCA_003552605.1 Phycisphaeraceae bacterium | reverse complement strand
CAGCAGAAGACCCGCTACGTGTACGGTTCCGACTTCAGCGGGGCCCTTCGCACGGCGGAGGTGTATCCGGACTCGGAGACGAACCTGCAGTGGGATAACGGCGCGTGGTCGATCTCGTCAGATGAGGACCACATCAGCCTCGAATACGACCGCCTCGGCCGGGTGGTCGAGCGGACCGACCAGCGCGGCGTGAAGCGCCAGTTCACCTTCGATGAGGCCGGCCGGCCCGTGACCGATGAGGCGGCCGATCTCGGCGACACGAACGAGAACGTGGACGGTCACATCCGCCGCATCGAGCGGAGCTATGATGAACTCGGCCGCGTGATGAAGGTCACCAGCTATTCGCATGCCGATCCCGATGCCCCTGCGGACACCCTGCGCAATCAGGTCCGCTACGAGCGGGACGATGTGGACAGTGCCGGTGAGTTCACCGGCGGCCGGGGGCTGATGGAGGCCATCCGTCAGAACCCGACAGGCAAGGCCGATGGTAGTGCCCCGGAACTGGCCTACACTTACCAGCAGCAGGTCGAGGATGGCGAGCTGGTCATCCTGCGGCCGCAGGAGGTAGAATATCCGGGCGGCCGCGAGGTCTACCTGCGGCAACCCGATTCAGGAGTCGGCAAAGTGCTCAGCCGTCTGGAAGACATGGCACCGGGTGTCCCCGCCATGCCGCCCCTGCGGATTGGTCCTATGCGATAAACCTTCGCGGCCGCGGGCCGCGACCTGTGCGACAGGACGTCGCGGCCAACTCGTTATCGTCAAACGGCCCAGCGCCCAGTTCACGGTGAAACAGCACAATTCCTATCGCCAAGTGCATGATGTCTACGTATCCACCATTGTTCGCGAGGACTAATGATGGAAGCAGCAGATGATACTCTTGCATGGGATCGAACGGGCGTGGTGCTTACGAAAATAGTTCCATCGTTGGCGAAGTGGAGGTTTAATCGTATTCTCGCGCGACGGTTAGAAGCAGAAGTTTCAGGCCAATGGCAACGGGCGGGATTCGATTATGTGGATGTATCCTCCATTTCACAAATCCTTGCCGATGCCTGTGAATGGAAAAACGGACTATTTCTGCCGAATGATCCTTGTTCCATAGTGGTGTGGCGAAGTGGTATTTGCGTGGACCACATGGAGGACATCGCGTTTTTTTATTCGCTGGAGCAAGAATTCGAGATGCTGGTTGATATCCCATCGAATCTGGAGCAAATGCGTTACGAGGAGCTTGTCAGTCATATTCTTCGCCACATCCAAAGGCAGTAACCGGCGCTATACCCAAAAGCTGTGAATGGCGTCATGAAAAAGGCGGCCCGTTGGGGCCGTCCAAGAACCCACAAGGCCCCGTTCGGGCAGGAGTACGGCACCATGAATCACGCTACCACCGAACCGGCGGGTGCGGCACGACCCCATTGGGCTCCTATCTCGGGTGATGGCGAGAGGCCGGAGGCGGACAGAACCGCCGCGGCCTGCCACCTACAAGGGACAGCCCCCGATCGGAACTGGAGGGCTTTGCGCGAGGGCCACCGGTCGGGCAGGCGCCGAGCGCGGCTTGATGTGATCCCATCTCTGCGACACTCTGCGACCCTCTGTGGTTGAAAACTGGCTCGCCTGGCGTGGGCGGGCTGGCGCGACGTCCAGAAGGATGGTTTACCGCAGAGGGCGCGGAGGTGGGGAGCAGGGGTGGGGCAATACTCCGTGATCGTCGGTGGGTCAAATTTGAGTGATTGCTCACGCGGCCCACTGCCAGTTTTTCGCGCCCGCGGCCACCTGGCGCAAAAAAGAAGCGGGCACCTGCGCAAGGTGCCCGCTTCGGGTCGAACGGTTCACGTTTTTACATCACTGCCCGGTGCGATCAGAAGCCCGGCTCAGGCTGCGGTTCGCCCGGCTGCGGTTCCATCGGTTCACCCGGCTGAGGCTCCATCGGCTCACCCGGCTGCGGCTGCTGCTGCGGCATCTGGAAGCCGGGCTGCTCCGGCTGTTCTTCCACATCGATCAGCTCGACCTCGAACCTGAGGACCGCGTGCGGCGGGATCACCGGCGGCTGGCCCTGGGCGCCGTAGGCGAGGCGTGCTGGAATGACCAGTTCGATCTTGCCGCCTTCGCGAACGTGCTGCATGCCCTCGGTCCAACCGGGGATGACCTGGTTGAGCACGAAGGTGGCCGGCTCGCCGCGCTCGTGCGAATCATCGAAGACTTCGCCATCGATCAGCGTGCCGGTGTAGTGGACGGTGACCTGGTCGGTCTCTTCGGGCGTGGGGCCATCACCCTCTTCGAGGATGCGGTACTGAAGGCCGCTTTCGGTCACCTCGACGCCATCCTTCTCACGGTGCTCTTCGAGGTAGGCCTCGCCCTCTTCACGCTGGCGCTGCTCCTCTTCCTGCTGCCGCTGCATGAGCTTCTGCTGGAAGCCCATCATGGTCATCTGGAGTTCCTGCTCGCTGAGTTCCGAATCCTCACCGGCGAGGGCGGACTTCAGCCCCTCTTCGAATCGCTCCTCGTCGAGCTCGATGTCGAACCGGCCGAACAAGTCGTGGATCTCCGAGCCGATGCTGTGACCGATGGCGTAGGCCACCTTGTCCATGTCCGGCTCGGGGATGTCCTGCGGCAGGCCGGCCTGCGGCCCGGCCGGGGGTGGTGCGCCTTCATGGTCGGGCGGAGGCGCTGCCCCTTCATCCGGTGGCGGAGGCGGTGGGGCCTCTTCACCCGGGGCGCCCTCGCCCGGCGGCGGTGGAGGTGGTGCGGCTCCGCCACCACCGGGAGGGCCGGCCACGGCAAAATAGCCTGCGCCGCCGACGGCGACGGTCATCAATGCAATGAGCATCGTTCTGTGCATGTCTGGATCCTTTCAGCTAAGTGGGGGGATGACGATTGGCAGGTGGTTGACTCGGTTCGAATCGCGTACCT
>PUNN01000372.1 GCA_003552605.1 Phycisphaeraceae bacterium | reverse complement strand
TGCGAAACAGGGTGGCATGGTCAGCGGCTGTCCGCAGCCGATGGCCATGCAGGCTCGTAAAAGCGGGTTTGCCGCATGGCCATCAGCCGCCCCCGGAAAGACGGCTGCTGACCATGCCACCGATGCTACATGCGTTCGTCCTGGCCATGCACCCTGTTTTGCTGATTTTCCGCCCGCAGGTGTTGACGTGGCGGCGATGGTGACGATAATACAAGCGTCATGATGCATGGCGCTCTATCCATCCCGTCCTGCCCCGTGCTACGACCGGCGGTCGCCGTTAGGTGAGCGGAGGACCCGCACCGCTCGCCCTGCCGTCGTCTCTGACACACCGTGATATTCAGAAGATTCATCCGCCCGAAGTCCAGCCATGGCACGGGCTTAGCTATAATGGCCGTGGCCCCCTCAGCCTCCGGGCAGTCCGTGGGGCCACCGCCGCGAAACCGCAGGGAAATTGCAGCCATGAGTCGTACCGCCCCCTACCTCAACACACGTGAAATCATTACCGGCGATGGGCCGGCCACCGATCAGTACCACGGCATGACCGGGGCCGAGATCTTCCACGAGATGATGCGGGAGCATGATGTCGAGGTCATGTTCGGCTACCCCGGCGGGGCCATCCTGCCGGTATTCGACGCCATCTACCAGTCGCCCCACTTCCGCTTCATCCTCACCCGTCACGAGCAGGGCGCCGGGCACATGGCCGAGGGCTACGCCCGGGCCACGGGCAAGCCGGGCGTGGTGCTTGTGACCTCGGGCCCGGGGGCGACCAACACGGTCACCGCGCTTCAGGATGCCCTGATGGACGGCACCCCGCTGATCGTCTTCTCCGGGCAGGTGGCCACGTTCGCCGTGGGTACCGATGCCTTCCAGGAAGCGGACGTGACCGGCATCACCCGGCCCTGCACCAAGTGGAACGTGCTTGTCAAGCGGATCGAGGACCTGCCCCGGGCCGTCAACCAGGCCTTCCATGTCGCGACCACCGGCCGGCCGGGTCCGGTGCTCGTGGATCTGCCCAAGGATGTGACCGCCACCCGGCTGACGCAGCCGGTGCGGGTCCAGCCCCATCTGCCGGGCTACCACGTCCGCGAGTTGGGCACCTCGAGCGAGATCGAACGCGCCGCCGAGATGATCAACAAGGCCGAGCGGCCTGTGTTCTACGTCGGCCAGGGTGTGATCCTCTCCCGGGCCAGCGACATTCTCAGCAAGTGCGCCCGCCGCGGGAACATCCCCGTGACGACCACCCTTCAGGGGCTCGGCGCCTTCGATGAGAACGAACCGCTCAGCCTGCACATGCTGGGCATGCATGGATCGGCCTACGCCAACTGGGCGATGCATCACAGCGATTGCATCATCGCCGTTGGCGCGCGGTTTGATGACCGCGTGACCGGCGACATCAAGCGCTTCGCCCCCGCCGCGCGGGCCGCCGAGCGCGAGGGGCGCGGCGGGATCATCCATTTTGACATCGCGCCCGAGAGCATCAACAAGGCGGTGCCGGTGACCATCGGCATCGAGGGCGATGCCCGCAAGAACCTCGAACTGCTGCTGCCGCTGCTCGATCAGCCACAGCGCCAGGCGTGGCTCGACCAGATTGCCCGGTGGAAAGAGGACGAGCCGTTCCGATATCGGGATGACCCGCGCCCGTTCCACCTCAAGCCACAGGCGGTCATCGAAGAGCTCGACCGCCAGACCAACGGTGAGGCCATCATCGTCACCGGCGTGGGACAGCACCAGATGTGGGCGGCGCAGTATTACACCTACAAGGAGCCGCGACAGTGGATCACCTCCGGCGGCCTCGGCACGATGGGCTACGGGGTGCCGGCCAGCGTCGGTGCCCAGCTTGCCCGGCCGGACAAGACGGTGATCAACATTGACGGTGATGGCTCGTTCCAGATGACGTGCATGGAGATGGGCACCGCGGCGGCCAACAACATCCCCGTCAAATGCGTGATCCTCAACAACGACTTCCAGGGCATGGTGAAGCAGTGGCAGGATCTGTTCTACAAGGAACGCTACAGCCACACGGAGATGCACAACCCCGACTTCGTCAAGCTCGCCGAGGCCCTGCACGTCAAAGGCATCCGCTGTGAGAGCCGTGAACAGCTTCCCGATGCGGTGCGGCAGATGCTCGAGCACGATGGGCCGGTGATCCTTGAGTGCCTGATCGAGAAGAACGAGCATGTGTACCCGATGATCCCGGCCGGCAAGAGTTGCGATGACATGGTGCTCGGCGACTTCGACTGAGCCGCACCGCCTCGACCACCGCCCCGAAGCACCCCACACCCGCCCCGGTCGCCTGATGACCGGGGCATTTTTCTGCGCTGCGCCACGGCGGCTGGTACGGTGACAAAACGCACCGAGGTTCGCCTGCTATCATGGCCGACCAATCAATGACGCGAATCGTGAAAGTGGGAAGTCAGGCTATGGCGCTGCATTATGCGGCGCCGGCATGGCAACCGCCTCTTGACTCGGCAGGCCCAGGTTCGTGGCCGAGGGCCTCACCCGCCCCCACCGCCCCGCCACCACCCCGGCTCGCGACGGCTCGGCCACCCCGAGACCTGCCGCCCTGGCACTTGGCCCGGAGTAGAAGTGCAATGTCCGCAGACCAGTTCAACGCCACCATCATCGAACGCATCGACCTCAATCCGTATCTGGCCATTGTCAAGGTCAAACCGGACAGCGGCGAGGCGTCACCGTTTATTCCGGGGCAGTTCTGCACGCTCGGGCTGCCCCGCGCTGATGGCGACCCTGAGCGCACCACTCAAGGCAAGCCACCTCGCCTGATCCGCAGGGCGTATTCGATCGCTTCCTGCGGCGAGGTCACCGACCACCGCGAGTTCTTCGTCGTCATGGTCGAGGAGGGTAAACTCACGCCGAAGCTGTTCGAGGTTGCCGAAGGCGGCCGGGTGTGGATGTCCGACCGTTGTGATGGCCATTTTACCCTCGATGCGATCAAACCCGGCCGCAACCTCGCCATGCTGGCCACGGGGACGGGGATCGCGCCGTATATCTCGATCCTGCGCACCAACCAGCTTCGGCTGGCCCGGGGTGAATCACAACCCTGGGCACGCACCGCGGTGCTGCACGGTTGCCGGGTGGAATCGGACCTCGGCTACCACCAGGAACTGAGCACGCTTGATGCGGCTGACCCGACGTTTACCTATATGCCCACGCTGACACGGGTCGGCGAGGATGAAACCTGGCACGGCCGCCGCGGCCGCCTGCCGGCGCTGATGGAGCCGGAAGTGTTTGAATCGGTCGCCGGCTTCCCCCTCGACCCGGAGAACACCGAGGTGATGCTCTGCGGCAACCCGGCGATGATCGAGACGGTGCAGCAGATGCTCGAGCCGATGGGGTTTGTCACGGCCACGAAAAAACAGCCGGGCAACATCCACTTCGAGCGCTACTGGTGATCCGCAGCGGCGTGGCGCTACGTAGCGCATACTGAACATGACGCGAATTTTCGTAGTGCTAACAAGACCTTGCGGATTTTTTGACCCCCAGCCGGAGCAAACCGCCGAACCAGCCCGCTCCCCAGACACTACACACACAGAGCCGTCACTCACGGTCGGGTGCTGAGGCCTTCAGACGTGTGGGGGGCCGAAGCGCCCGGCAGTTTCCCGGATTCCCAGTTAAGGAGATGTTCCATGATACGAACCACACTCGCCTTGTTCGCAGCACTGACGATCGGTGTCACCCTCACCGGGTGCCCCCCCGAAGAGGACGCACCGGCACCCCCGGACAACGATGTGCCACCGCCGCCGGCCGAGCCACAGGACCCCCAGGATGAGCCGGCCGAGCCGATAGAGCCAGCCGAACCGGCCGAGCCCAACGGGCAATTCGACCAGCCGGCTCTGCCCGAACCGCAGAATGGTGATGATGCCTGGGGTCAGCCTCAGAATGGCGAAGCTGACTTCCCGGCACCGCAGAACGGTCTCAATGATGACATCGCACCGCAGCAGCCGGACGATGGATTCGAGATGCCGGATTTCGATGAAGACCTCGACCAGGATCAGGACCAGGACGAAGACTATTGATCTGACGTGACGGCACTGCCTCGCCCCGGCACGAACCTGCTGGCAAGCGAGGCGTAAACCCGCAACCCTGACCGTCCCGCCCGACACGGCGGGACGGTCTTTTTTCTTTGTGATGGGTGTCCCCGGCCAAGCTTCACAGGGCCGGTAGCGCAGGGTGCGATCCCCACGCATTCGCTCCGGCAGGGGCGGGCCGCCGCACAGGCCTGCCCCCGCAGACGCGGGCATACCGCCAGCCACTACCGGCCATGTCTTTGACGTAATTACGTCGTATGCCTTGTTGCCTTGTTTTTACTGAGCGATGCGCTCTTCTACCTGCATGTAGACACCGCTGGACACGCCATGTTTTTCATTGAAAAAATATCCCCGCAGCCCTTGACGTGGCCGATCTGCCTGCTTGGATGGTGGGACGACTTCATCGCCGCGGTCGTACCCGGCGGTGAGCATGGCACGCACACGCCGACCTCGCGTTGCTTCAGGCGTATGGAGTGACGCAAGTTCGGCAACACGATGCATAAGGAGCTTCTCATGCCACGAACCCTGTTGACACTCGCCTGTGGAGTCGGTCTGACCGTGGGCCTTGCCGGCTGCGAAACACAGCCAGATCAAGCCCCCCCGCCTGATGGGATGCATGGCCCGCCGCCGCAGCAGCCTCACGGCGCACCGGGCGAACCGATGCAGCCGACGGACCCGCCACCGCCCTCGCCGGATGAAGGCGGTCAGCCGGCCCAGCCCCCGCTGCCCCAGGGCGGCGGTGATGGAGGCGGTGCTCACACCCCGCCCCCGCAGCCGGAGTCCGGTGCGCAGCCGCATCAACCGGTGCCGCAGCAGCCACACCAGCAGCCGGCCCGGCCCGACCAGCAGCCGCAGCTCGAGCTTGAAGACCTCGAAGAAGAGGGCTATTGATGCGGCGATGATCAGCGGCACCCGCCCGGTGTCGACAGAGCCCTCGGCCAGTCCACGCGGGACCGGTCAAAGGGATTCAACGCCGGGCGCCCCGCCGCTGTCGTGATGCGTTACTTGACCGGCCCGCGTTGGCCGGGGATGCTGGCGCGGCCGCGCCACCGTGCCTCCCCGGCCACGCGGGTCGATTTTTCGGGCAGGTTGATTCGTCCGGACCACGCATGATGCCTCACGGAACCGCCGCCATGCCTACCTGCTGCCGCTTCCTGCTCTTGTTCGGTGTCCTGCTCGTACTCGGCTGCGAGAGCAGCCCTGAGCCCGCCACCGTCGACATTGCCGAACTCGACCCCCAACAGGCTGAGGTTTCCGGACAGGCGGCTGACGATCCTCGGCAGATGCAGCACCCTGGCCAGGCTGCCCACGAGGTTCACCGTGGGCAGGCAGAGCCCCAGGGCGAGCCCGCCGGCCTTCCCCCGGCCGGGGATGGCGACCCGACGGCTGACCCGACCGAGACCGAGCCGGTCCGGGCCGAATCGCCACGCGAACTGATTGATCTTGTCCGCGAGGGGGTCGGCCGGGGGCAACTCGCCCTCGTGGCCGAGTTGATCGATGCGACCACCGAAGCCGGCCGTCTCGCCGTCGAGACCCACCAGGTCATGGACCGGGTGGTGCAGAACAATCGGATGCTGCGACAGGCTGTGGTGGAACGATTCGGCCACGTGGACCAGCAGGCGCTGTCGCGGGTGATGATCGACATCAGCCTCGCCGACGGCCCGATCGCTGCCATGGCGGGTGGCACTGAGAACCTCGAGATCGAAGAAGACGCCGATACCGCCGTGCTCACACCCCACGAGCGGTTCGACCACCAGATCGAGCTTGTCCGCCGCGAGGGGCGCTGGCTGATCAACTTTGCAGCCCTGCCCGAAGATGAGCTTCCAGGCGAAGCAGATTTCGCCTTCATGCATCGGCTCGAATCAGTCAGTGCGGACCTGATCGAGCTCGTCGGTGAAAGCGAGAGCTTCGAGCAGTTCCTCGAATCGGCCGAAGAAAAGGTCATGGACGCCCTCATGGAACCGGCTGAGTGATGGTCTGGCCCCTCCGATACCCCCGCCACCCAGGCACCCCGGCCACGCGCCGGGAGGTTCTCGGCCGCGCGGCCAGCGCGGCCTCGACCATCCTCATGGCACTGGCCCTCACATTCGCATTCAGCGGCTGCACCAACGGTGATGCCACCCGCGAGGCGGCGATGTGGCAGCCGGACACTGGCGACCGGCAGGCCACACCGCAGCGGCCGGCACAGTCTCGATCGGAGCCAGCCGAACCGGCCGAGCGCGGCCAGACCGTCGCTCTCGCCCTCCATGCCATGGCCGAGGCCGCGCGCCACGATGACATGGCCGCTCTCGCCGACCGCATCGACCCGCGGACCGATGCCGGCCGCGATGCCCGGCGGATTCTGATGGGCCTTGCCGAGCTTGACCGGCTTGAGAACGCGCTGCGGCAGCGTGCCGTGGCCCGCTTTGGCCGCGATGGGCTTCGCCTGTTTGCGCATCCGCCCACCGGGGCGCCACGTCCGCTCGCCGACATGCTCGAGCACACCGACAAGCTCGAGATCGACCGCACAGGCGACCGGGCCACCGTTCGCCGGGCGGATGAGCCGCAACTGCGGCCACTTCAGCTTACGCGCATCGATGGACAGTGGTACCTCAGCCCGGATGAGCTTTTCGAGGACATCGATGATAAGATGGATACGATCGAGCAATACGGTCGCGCCATGCGCAAGGCGTTGCCCATGATCGATGTCAGCCCCAGCCCGCAGGCCTTTCAAGCGCAGTACCGGTCGATCCTGGTCGAAGCGATGGAGGAAGGTGAGCCTGCCTCAGCGCCCTGATGCCACCGCCGACCGCCCGCCGTATCGCCCCGCCCCACCCTGAAAGATCGTGAAGCGGCCCCGCCGCCGGAAGGATTTCACCATGAGTCTCGCCCTGCTGCCACTGGAAATGCAGAAACAGGTGAAAGAGCAGCTTCACAAGGGCGAGACGGTCAAGTGGACCGGCCAGCCCGTCGGCGGCGGCATCCGGCCCGGCTCGCGGCGGTTGATGACAATCCTGTCGGTACTGTTCATCGCCGGTGGGGCTGTGGGGACGCTGGCGATCTGGGACTTCCAGTGGCCCGCGTTTGACGATCCCCAGGATTTCGTCGCACTGATTGCCGTGGGCCTGGGGTTGCTGCTCGGCATCGGCCTGATGAGCATGCTCGTGCTCGCCCAGCGGCTCAACGACCAGGTCGTCTACGTGCTGACCGACCAACGCGCCTTCATGCTGCATCCGCTGCTTGGCGAGAAGCCACGGGGGCTCGACCTCGAAAAGGTTGAAACCTTCGAGGTCGACGAGCAGGACGATGGCAGCGGGACGTTGCTGCTTCGCAGCCGTGAAAGCCGCGGCGGCGAGATGGACCCGGGCAGGGACCTCGCCTTTCCCGCCACCCCCGAAGTCCGCCGGGTCGAGATGGTGCTCCGCGACCTGCTCCGCCGCTTCCGAGGCCGCATGTAGCTGCCATGCGGGAAATGATGTATTTGCGTCATTCACTTGGAAGCGGAAGTCTCACCAGCCGATCAAGCAACTGCGGCCAGGGGATGCCGGCTTTCGCCGCGGCCTTGGGCAGAAGGGAATGGCTGGTGAAGCCGGGCATCGTGTTCACTTCCAGGCACCACAGGCGATGCTCGCGATCGGCAAGGAAATCCACCCGTGACAGATGCCGGCAGCCGAGCGCCTGATGGGCACGCAACGCCGTCTGACCGAGTTGTTCAAGAAGGCTTGAAGGCAGGTCGAGATCGAAGCGGTAGGTGGTGTCATCGCGGCGATATTTGGCTTCGTAGTCATAGAACCCCGCCGCCGGCACCACCTCGAGCACCGGCAGGATGTCGTACCCGCCCCGCTGCGCACCGCCGCCAAGCAGGCCGACGGTCAACTCACGCCCCTCGATGTAGCGCTCGATGAGCAGCCCGCGGTGTTGACCGGCGAGGGCGGTGCAGGCCCGGCTGACCGCAGCCGCATCGTGGCAGATATGCACACCGATGCTGCTGCCTTCATCGTGGGGCTTGACCACCACCGGCGGCTCCATGGTGGGCCGCTCGCCCGGCCGAAGCAGCTCGAATGGCGGCGTGGGTACATCGCGACTTTCAAAGACCAGCTTCGAGCGATGCTTGTCCATGGCCAGTTCCGCCGCGGCGGCGCTGCTGCCGACATAGCACAGCCCACGTTGATCAAGCACGCGCTGAAGCCCGCCGCCCTCGCCCCACGCGCCATGAAGGGCGGGAAAGATGACATCGCCGCCCCATGCCTCGAATGCATCGAGCGCGGAAAGGTCCTGTGGCATCACATCACTGCGCCGGACCTCGTGGCCGGCCTCGACAAGCCCCGCGGCCACGGCCTCACCGGAAGCAAGACTCACCTCGCGCTCCCGGTCGGGCCCACCGGCAAGCACCATCACCTTCAATGGTGCCGCGGTCATGGCCCCTCCCGAAGCTGCCCCGTTTCCGGGTCGACAAACCCATCGATCGACAGGCCAAAGCCAGCGAGCGCTGTGGGTGTGAACGGATGGCGGGTAATCAGGCGCATCCGCCGAACACCCAGATCACGCAGAATCTGTGAGCCGATGCCGTAGTCGCGCTTGTCCGCCGGCGGGCGAATGCCCGGCTCGGCCTGGCTCTGGCCGAAGGCGATCGGAGGCGATTCCTCCGAGATGCTGCTCCCGGCCGAAGCCTCCCGCCGCGCTGTCTGGAGCCGCCGAAGCACGCCCGTGCCCATCTGCTCGTGTCGCAGGTACACGATGGCGCCCTCCCCGGCTTTCTGGATCATCCGCATCGCCGATTGCAATGTCTGACCCGTCGGCCAGTTGCGATCGGAAAAGACATCGCCGAGCAGGTTCTGGCTGTGCATGCGCACAAGCACCGGCTGCTCGATGACCACGGGTTGGCCCGCCTGATCAAGTTGGCCCACGCGGCCGAGGGTCAGCGCCACGTGCGGCAACAGGTCGACCTCGCTCTCGTAGGCGATAAGCTGGAACGGCCCCGCCTCGGTCTCGACCGGCACGGACTCGATGCGATTGACAAGCTGATCACGCTGAAGCCGGTACTGGATCACATCCGCCACCGAGCACATCTTCAACCCATGCTCACGGCAGAGCGTCTCGAGCTCGGGCCGTCGTGCCATCGAGCCATCTTCGTTGAGCACCTCGATGATACCCGCCGCCGGCCGCAACCCCGCAAGCCGGCAAAGATCGACCGACCCCTCCGTCTGACCCGCGCGCACGAGCACACCGCCATCGCGTGCCCGCAGCGGCTGAATATGACCCGGCCGGCAGAAGTCGGCGGCGGTCGACTCGCTTCCAGCGAGCAGGCGGATCGTTGTCGCCCGATCGCCAGCGCTGACGCCCGTGCTGACCCCGTGATGCGGCTGGGCATCGACACTGACGGTGTACGCCGTGCCGCGCGGGGCCGTGTTGACCGTCGCCTGCGGATCAAGCCCGAGCTGTGCCGTCAACTCACCCGCAAGCGCCACACACAGCATCCCGCGCCCGATGCGGAGCATGAAGTTGACCACCTCCGGGGTGACAAACTCGGCGGCGCAGACGAGGTCGCCCTCGTTCTCGCGCTGCTCATCATCGACGAGCACGATCATCCGGCCGCGCTTCAACTCATCGAGAATCTCGGGGATCGGGTCCATGGGGTCGCTCGGGTCGGTGGGCGGGACATCTTAGTCCCTGCGACACCGGGGTGAAACGCCAGCACTGTCCCGCCCCCCCGGCCCCCCCCGGCCCCCGGAAGGGTGCGGGCGTGCATGACACTTGGCGCTACTGGCGGACCGGGCATTTCCCCCTCTCCAATTCCGGGCGCGGGAGAGGGGCCGGGGGTGAGGGGAGATTCGTGCTGGTCGTGCCGTGGCTGAACCGAGTTTACCCGCACATGAGGCGGGAAGAACGGCACATGAAGCGTTCGGGCGTTTGCACCGAGTTCGCCCTCACCCCAGCCCTCTCCCGAAGGGAGAGGGAGCAAGGGACTTCCGCAGCGCGTGTCATGCATCCCGGCTGCCGGGCCTATACCGCGCGTTGCAGGCGGATGCCACGGGATGCCGCGTGGAGGGCACAGGTGAGGATTTGCCACGCCCTCGGTTTCATCGCCAGCCCAAACGCTCCGGTCCCGATCTGCCGCGTTCGCCGCCTAGGCCCGGATGGGCCCGCGCTCGCCGCGGATGATGTCCAGCACGCGCACCTTCACACAAGCTGCGGCGGTTCCATCCGTGCAACCACAGCGGGACGGCTGCCTTCCCGTACCCACACGCTTCGCGGCCCGCGGCGGCCGCGAAGGTCGGTCAAGCGCTTGAGGTAACCGGCAAGCTCCTGCTCGCTGAAGTGCATCAGGTACTCGATATCCGCACTGCGGTTGACCCGGTGAATGGCGTCGATGAGTTGGTCCTTATCCATGGTCGAACCCTCCGCGAACGAGGGCCGCACGGCCGGACATCCATGCCCGGCGACACAGGCTCGCATCCGTGCAGCATGTCGGCTCCGATAAATCGGATCAGCGGCATCAGCGGCTTGAACAATGGCGCCAGCGGCGATGTTATCGGCCCTTGCCACCCCTCGCCGCCTCCCGGCAGAGCACGGCAGACCCCACCCGCGGCGCGTGTCATACACCCCACACAGCCCGCTTGTGCCCCGCCGCCGCTCACACCCCGTGGTACACCTGCACATCCACCTCGGGCAGCCGCTTGGACATCTGCCGGCCGCGGCGGTCCATTTCTTCATTTGAAAGCGGGCTGACGTAGCTTTCGGCGGCCTGTCGGGCCACGGTGTAAAGCTGCACGGTGTGTACCTGCGCCCCGCCGCGCTTCAGCTCGACGATGCGTTCGGTCAGCGCCTCGAACTCGGCATCGTCGATCGGTTCGCCATGCAGAGCGGCGAGCATGACCTGGATGGTCAATGGCCGGCGGCGGCCGCACATCAGCAGGTTGTCGAGGATGCGCTGAAAGGGCACGCTGCTGCGGTCGATCCGCTGGTAGTAAGCCTCCGTGCCGGCATCGAGCTTGCCCCAGACATCGCCGCCGTGTTCATCGAGCAGTTGCAGCGCCCTTTCGACATGCGGCTGATGCAGCAGCGTCGCGTTGGTGATCACGACGATGCGGGCGTCGGTGAGCCCATGGCGCCGCCGGGCCTCGATGGCGATGTGGCAGGCGGCCTCGAAGCCGCTGTACGCCGTCGGTTCACCATCACCCGAAAAAGCGATGTCGCGGATGGTGCGGTAGGCCGGCGGCACATCGTTGAAAGGTGCTTCCTGCCAGAGTTGGCCACCCACGGCAAACCCGATCATCTGCTCGAGCTCGGCCTCGACCTGCTTCAGGTCCACATCCCGCCGGGCGGGCGGCCGCGTGCGGTCGACGCAGCAGTACACGCAGTCGAAGTTGCACACCGTATCCGGATTGAGGTTGACCCCGATGGACAGCCCCTGACTGCGGCGGCTGATCACGGGATAGACATAATCGAACTGTTGCCAGTGCCGGCTGTGACTGGTGAAGGCCTGGCGCAGGCCTTCACTGGCGCGAGGATCGGAAGCGTCAGGGGTCATCATGGTCGCTGGTCCGGCCGGCCCCCATCCCTGGTTCATTCGGGCACGAGGTGTCGGCGGAGAATCTTGCCGGTACCGCTGCGGGGCAGTTGCTCCACGTGTTTTATCTGCCGCGGCACCTTGTAATGCGCCAGCCGTTCACGGCACCACTGGCGCAGGGCCGTGTCGTCGAACGTTTCACCCTCTTCGATCTCGACAAAGGCGATGGGCACCTCGCCGCGAACCCCATCGGGACGGCCGATCACGGCCGAGGCGTGGACGGAGGAATGCTCATTGAGCACCTCCTCGATCTCGCGCGGAAAGACATTCTCCCCGCCGACGATCAACATCTCCTTCTTGCGGCCGGTGATGAAGAGGAAGCCATCCTCATCGATGCGGCCCATGTCACCGGTGCGGAAATACCGACGCCGCGTGCCATCGGGCTCTTCGAGGGTGACAAACGCCTTCTCCGTTTCCTCGGGCAGATGATAATAGCCCTGCATGACGTTGGGCCCGGCGATACATATTTCGCCCTGCTCACCCGGCGGCAGCAGGCGGTCGTGCTCGTCAAGGATCACGGTATGCACACCGGGCAGTGAGCGGCCGACGCCATGAAGCTTGTTGGCCTTGGGCGTGGACCAGTGCGTGATCGGGCTGGTCTCGGTCAGGCCGTAGCCCTCGAGAATGCGGATGTTGAACCGGTCGCGGAATCCTTCATAGATCGACATCGGCAGCGGCTCGCCCCCCGAGATGGCCATGCGGATCGAGTTGAAGTCCTCGGCCTTCGCTTCGCGGACCGACAGCAACGCCCCGTACATGGAGGGGATGCCGATGAAGATCTCCGGACGGTGCTCGACGATCAGCTCGTGAATCTTCCGCGGGATGAACCGTGCTGAATAGACCACGCGCGCTCCGAGATACAGCGGCGCCAGGGTCAGCGCCGTCAGGCCGAAGCTGTGGAACTGCGGCAGCACACCGAGGAACGTATCCGCCTTGCGGATGCCGGCGTGCTTGATCGCGGCTTCGGCGTTGGAGCGAAGATTGCCATGGCTGAGCATCACCCCCTTGGGCCGCCCACTCGTGCCGGAGGTGTAAAGCAGGGCCGCGAGATCATCACGCTCGACCGAAGGCGGCCAGCGCAGCGGCGGGATGCCGGAGGTATCCAGTTCATCCAGCCGGATCAGCGTGACTTCCGGCGGCAGCACTTCCGGGCCGCCGAGATACTCTAGCATCGCCTCGGCGGTGAGGATGGTGTCGACACCGCTGTCGCGGATGACATACTCGAGTTCTGAGCGGGACAGAAGGAAGTTGAGCGGGACGATGGTGCGGCGGGCAAGCCACGTGCCGATCATCGCGATGGCGAAGCCGCCAGTGGTCGGCAGCAGGATGCCGACGTGGCGCTTATCGGTCGCCTGATCGAGCCGCTCGGCCACGAACAGGCCGCCACCGATGAGCTTGAGATACGAATAGCTGTCCCGGTCATCGATGATGGCGGTGCGGTGGGGGTTGGCGAGTCCTTTGCGGATGATCGGCCAGAGGGCACTCATCGTCGTGGGTCCGGTTCCAGGGGCGGTTCGGGGGGCAGTCCCGGCGTACTGATCCGGAGTCGCGCGTGTTGGAAACGGGGTCGGCGGTTTTCCACAACCGGCCTCCGCATCACAGTTTACCCCTTCGCGACTCGGGCATCCCTGCGCAGACAATACCATCCGATGCCCCCGTG
>PUNN01000105.1 GCA_003552605.1 Phycisphaeraceae bacterium | reverse complement strand
CTCGCGTTCTGCCGGGCGGTGCTCGCCGAGGAGGTTGCGCCCATGGACCCGCTGCGGCCATCGTTCCAACTGCACCACCTGCTGGCACCGGGCTTCCCGCTGGTCACTGATCCCAACGACCGTATCGAGGAGGCACGCATCACCCGGCTGCGCCTGGCTCCGCAGGGAGCCGGTGGACATATCGAGATCAAGGCCGATCCCAAGGGTCATCGCAACGACATCTACGAGAAGATCAACCAGTGGGTGAAGACCGAGTACCGCGCCATGGACGCCACACGGGTGTTGCAGGCCAGCTTCAACATCCGCTTCCAGCATGACGGTGTGGGGCGAGCGCCCACGCTCACGTTCGATGTGTCCGCGCCTTCCTTCAGCAACCTCAAGAGCAAGCCGGATGAGCAGCGCGAGGTGGGCGAGCGTTGCCTGAAGCTCTGGAAGGTGGTGAGCGATGAGGCCAGATGAGCTGTTTCGGCTTGTCCTGGCAGCCGCCGATGATGAAGGGCGCATCTTCAGCCACACCGACACGGCCACCTGGCCGCCGGGATCGGTGGCGCAGTTGCACCGCCTCGGCATGATCCGCGAGGCATCCGGCTGCCTGCACGCACCCTGCCCGAATTGCCCTGATGGCCATATCGAGCCGGTCACTGTGCGGACGGGCACGGATCAGCGGCAGCGGTTCTTCATCTGGTGTCCCGAGTCGATGCGCGTCGAAATCGCACCGCAGATGTGCCAGGGCTGGGAGCTCGATCCCGATGGCCTCGCGAGGGGCATCGCCGCCGTGCTGGGGTTGAAAGACCACCCGAGACCGGTCCTGGCCCAGCGATTCTGGCGCTTGGGTCGGACAAGCTGGCCACCCGGAAGCGGCCACACGCGCGAGGTCGTCTTCGCCCGGCGGCTGCACCAGCACGATGCCGCCACCGTGGCGGCGCTGGTCGGGGCCGGTGGCCGGGCCATCGTGCTCGTGCCGTACCACGTACCCGATGAACGAGTCTGGCCCGGTGCCGTGCCCGCGGTGATCCCGCTGGCCGAGGTCATGACGTGGGACATTGATGGGCCCGTGCTGGACGCGATGGCAATGGTCGACACTGTCGAGACCGCTGATCAGCTGGCCGCAGCAGGAGCCGCTCTGACACTTGGATCGGTCGGCAAGCAGTTGGTGCGGCGTCAGGTGAAGGCCGAGATCAAGTCGCTGCTGAGTGATGATGCGTACCTGGCCGCATATCGGGAACACGGTTCATTCCGCAAGGCGGCAGAGGCGCTGACCCAACAGACCGGCCAGCCCGTGGCCAAGGACAAGGTTCGCCGCGCCGTCGAACGGCACGGTGGCCTGGCCGCCATCGTCTCAGAGGACGACTCCGGCTCCGTCTCGCGGCGTGTCGCGTCGCAACGCCGCGACAGGGCAAAAAAAATGCTCGAAAGGCGTTAACCCTTTCTCCTTCATCACTTGCGTGACGTTCAAGCGGGCCCTCGGCCCGCTTTTTCATGCGCCAGGTGCGACACCGCAGCCCTCGGTCGAGGCCGGATCGGCTCACAACCGGTCAGCCCCGACCGCCCCTGTGTTCCTCGCAGCAGCGTGCCGCGACACAGAGCTCCGACCGTGCGTTCGGTGGCGATCCGGGAGCAAAGGACCGGCCTCAGGGCAACCATGACAACGAGCCTTGACATCATTTCACATCCGTTCACCGTCATCCTCATCCGAGACAAGGCCGCCAAGCTCTGCAGGTGGCCCGAGTTCTCGACCTCTGATTTCGATGACCTGTGCCAGAGCATGCGGCTGTACCTGATCGAGAAGTCGCACCAGTTCGATCCCGAACGGACAACCATCGAGGCTTTCGTCAGCAGGGGCGTCAGCACCTGGATGCGCATCTATGTGCGTTACAAGAACCGCTTTAAGCGCCGCAAAAACCTCGATAGTGACCTTTCACTCGATGGCACGGTTGTCGAGTGTGCTGACGAGTCCACCACGCTCGCATCACTGCTGACCTCTGAGGATGGCCGGCGGCGGCGGTGCGATTTCGCACGTTCGCCCATCGATCAGTTCGAGCGGCGTGAGGCCGTCGAATATGTGATGCAGCACATGGCTTCTCACGACCGGGCGCTGCTCGAACATGTGGCCGAGCATGGTGTGAAGAGCGCTGCTCGGCAGTTCCATATATCGCGGCGACAGATCCTCAAGACCATCGCTCGCCTGCGGATTAATTTTGAAAAAGTAGGCCTAAATCATGGCTGAGCGGGCAACGCGCTCAAAAACGGCATAAGTAACAGGTAGATGGATGATACTGCCGCCCATGATGGCCAGGCCACGTACGCCGAGGCAATCAGAAACTGAACTGGGCAGCACAGGATGGTTTGTCACTCACCGCAAACGCAAGGAAATACATGGACTGGAACATTGACCTCAACGTACTGACAGTCGAACCCGCCGATGAGTACCACGGCAAGGCCGGCAGGTATCTCTCCAGCCACCAGTTACTCGACTTCATGAAGTGCCCGCTGCTGCACTTCAAGAAGGCCAGCGGCTTGATCGCCCCGGGCGACACGCCCGGCTACTTCCTCGGCCGGGCCGCTCACGTCCGCATCCTCGAAGGCCGCAATGTCTACGAGGCATCCTTCGCCCTCGGCGGCCCGCTCAACCCCAAGACGAACAAGCCCTATGGCACCAACACGCAGGCGTTCCGGGCCTGGGCCGAGGCGCAGAACAAGCCGGTGCTCTCACTCGATCAGGTCGACAACATCGAGGCGATGGCGGCGGGTGTGGCCATGAACGATGAGGCCGTCGAACTGCTGCTCTACGGGCGCAGTGAGGGTGTGGTGCGGGCCGAGTACTGCGGCACCCCGTGCCAGATTCGCATCGACTGGACGCACCCGCACCGGGGCATCGTCGACCTGAAGACCTGCGATGAGCTGACATGGTTCGAGGCCG
>PUNN01000086.1 GCA_003552605.1 Phycisphaeraceae bacterium | reverse complement strand
TGTAGCGCTCGACGACACCCCCGGAAGTGTCCACCAGGGCCGTGACGTTCATGTTGGCATCGGTGGTGTAGTAGAGCGTCTCATCGAGCGTCCCATCGGGGTCGCCATCGTCCCCGCTGGAGTCGCGGAAGCGCACCACGGGTGAGTCGATGTAGCGTAGGCACCAGAGGTAATCGGCGTAGTGCTTGATCTCGCCAAGTTCCGGGCCGCGGTGCTCTTCGATCACCTGCCAGTTTTCGTTATAGAGAAACACCCGTTCCTCGCCGGGTTCAGGCGGTGGCGGCCCCACGGAGTGGTCCCGCTCCCAGACGCGCTGGTGCAGCCCGTTGTATCCGTAGATCACCAGGGTCTCGCCGCGTTCGCCCTCGCCATCATCTTCATGCACGACCGCGAGGCGATTCCAGGCATCGTATACGTAATGGCGCCGCTCGGTGGGATCTTCGCTCCCCGGCGCGGCGATCACGTTGCCCGCGGCATCGTGCTCGGGGTCAGGCCAGTTGCCGCTGATGGTCTCGATCTCGTTGGCCTCGTTGTGGCTGCGGCTCTGGCCCCCGAACTCATCCCAGTTGCCAAGACCATCGAGGTCCCAATCCTGGTGCGCCTGGGGGGTGCCGACAATGCCCGGATCGGGATCCTCCGGATCATCGAGTTCGCCGCGCTGCATGTCCACCAGCCGATGCAGCCCATCATGGTCGTAGACCTTGTCGAACTGGTCGTTCGACCCGGAATGCATGTTCTGGCGGAATGTGCGGTTGCCGGCCGCATCGTGGCCGTAATGGTAGCCGTCGAGCACGGCTTCATTGTCATCACGCCACTCGTGCTCGATCACGCGGCCGAAGCGGTCCCACCCCGAGAAGCTGCCGTCCGAATCCGGGTCGTGGTCGAGTTCGAGCCCGCCCTGCACCTTCGGCCGCGAGGTGCGGGTGATGGTCGCCGCGCCGAGATAGCCATACTCGGCCCAGGCATCGCTGGCTTCGGCAGCCGGTGCCATGTCTTCCAGACGGCTGAGCACTTGACCGACTCCTGAATCGGAATACCGCAGGTAGACCTCGCGGCCGCCCGGATATTCTACCTTCTGAGGCCGCAGGATGACCAGCTCGCCATCCTCGACCTGCTGCTCGTAGCGAACATTACACTTTACGACGCAGAATAAATACAGTAGACATGACGTGGACGATTACGGCCAAAAACATCACCCCCATGGATACCGATAGGAGCAAGCGTATCCATCGCGGACCCTCGGGGTAGAGAATTAGCGCACCTGTGACACAGAAAGCCATGATTATGAATGCCCCGACATTGATGGATGCACTGTATACCATGCAACGTTTTTGCTTGGCGTCCTCTCGCATATAAATAAACCTCTGTTTCTCTCTGCTGTCGATGCTGTTCTCGTGGAGTCAACTTATTCGACCATCATAGGCTCGACGCTAGGATCTCCCACGCGTGGATCATCATCCTCCAATGGTGGTATCTCACGGTGATAAGTGTCCTCAATGCGGGGATCGTCCTCAATGCCGTTCTGCGACGAGGAGTCTTCGTCCGATAGTCCGAATTGATCGAAGATATCGTCTCTGACCCCTTCAAGCCTATCCATCTCAGATTCAATCTTGTCTACTCGTTCTCTCAGCTTTCTAAGTTCGTCTTCATCGTCGTCACAAAGACAGTCATGGCACATGATTGCAAGTCCGTAAGCAGCGGTTCCTGAAGACAGCGCCGCTGTAATAGCGGCACCGCAGGCAACTGCCCCCCATTTGGTCTTCGCGAGTCTACAGGAAGCAACAGCACTGACGCTGGCGGACATAAAGGCTCCGATAGATCCTGGGAGCATTACGTTACATATTGTGTCACACGTTCTTAGCCCACTCGGATCCATTTTGCCCGATATGGCAAAATATGCCGCATACACATTCAACCCATCATGATACCCCCCACCCGGCTGGTTCTGATCAAGCGGATCCCGCTGGACGAACCTGCCCACGGCCGGATGCAGCATGCGGTGGCGGTTGTAGATCAGGCCGCCGGCAGCGGGCGCATCGTGGCGCAGGCCCTGGTGGCCGATGCGCAGGCCGTAACTGCCCGTGAGGGGGTTTTCGTGGACGGTGTGGTCGGGATCGAGCACGGTGCGCTCGCCGTAGGGGGTGTAGCCGTAGCGCTCCTTGACGTCACCGCTGCTATCCAGCAGCGCGGTGATGCGGAACTGGGCATCCCAAGTCGGATAGAGATGCTCGCTGCCATCGTTGATGGCCACCAGCAGCTCATCCACGTACTGAAGGCCCCATATGTACTCGACGGCGATGTCTTCGGCCTCCGTGCCATCGACCCGCTCCTGGATGATCTGCCACTGCTCGCTGTAGTAGAAGTAGCGCGTCTCATCCAGGCTGCCGCCGTCATAGGTCCGCTTGACGGTCCGACGGCCGAGGCCATCGTACTCGAACTCGGCCACGGTGGGACCGCCGCCGGCCTCTTCCAGCTTCACCAGCCGGTTCCAGGCATCGTAGACAGCCTCGTAGCCCTGATCCGGCTGGTGCGGCCGCGGCATCGTGGTCATGTTGCCGGCGGCATCGTGATCCGGGTCCGGCCAGCCCTCATCCATCGTCTCGATCTCGTTGGCTTCGCTGTGGCTGCGGTCCTGATCGAGGCTCCAGTTGCTGGTGTCGCCATCATCGGCCTCACGGAATTCATCCCAGTTGCCGAGGATGTCGAGGTTCCAGTCCTGGGCGAAGGTGGGATTGTCCACACCATCCTCGGAGGCGTTGAGGTCGCCACGGTCGAGCGCGGCCAGCCGATGCAGGTCATCGTGGCTGTAGTGCTCATCCCGGCCGGTGGCCAGCGGCCGCTCGTGGAACGTGCGGTTGCCCGCCCGGTCGTCACGGTAGAGCGCGGCGTCCACTCCGGCCTCGGAGTGTGCCCTGGGCATGCGG
>PUNN01000387.1 GCA_003552605.1 Phycisphaeraceae bacterium | reverse complement strand
GGGTCTGCCCTGGCGCTACCGGTGGAAGCTGGCGCGGCTTGCGGCGTGGCAGCAGGGGTGGCTGCGGCGCCAGCAGGCGAGCCTGTGGGTTTCGACCGATTATTTGGCTGGCAAGTACCGCGACTGGAATCCCACCGTTGTGCGTCCGTCGCCGCTGGTGGATGTTGCGCGTGAGGGTCTTAGCGGGCGGGGTTGCCGCGTCTTCTATCACGGCTCGGCATCCCACGGCGCCGAGGCCCACTGGCTGCGGCCGGTATTGGGAGAGGTGCTGAAGCGGGACGAGGCCGTCTCGTTCGAGATCATCGGTGGGCGTGAGGTGCATCGACTGTACCGCGGGCTGCCACGGGTGACCGTGGTCCACCCGATGAACTGGCCGGCGTATCAGGCATTTCTGAGGGCAGGGAGCCGGGACGTTGGGCTTGCGCCGCAGTTCGATTCGCCGTTTAACCGGGCGCGCTCGTACACGAAATTTTTTGATATCACCCAAAGCGGTGCGGTCGGAATCTACAGCGCCGGTTCCGCCAATGCCGACGTGGTGGCTCACGAGAGGGAAGGTCTGGTGATTGATCTGGAGCCGCGGCGGTGGGCCGATGCGATTCTTCGCCTGGCCGCGGACGAGCCGTTGCGGCGGGTACTGTTGGAGAATGCCAGGCTGAAGGTGGGCGCGCTGGCCGGTGCATCGCGCAGCAGTCGCCCGGTACTGCTTCGGGACTGAGATGGCCTTCGAAGGGCGGCGCCGAGCGTGGTCTGCGCGCATGATGTCTGTGGCTGCGACGGGTTCTGTATCACCAGCATCTGGTGCGCACTGATACGGGAGTTGCATGGATCTCCTTGTGTGTGTACGTTGGTCGTGTACACATCGGCCAGTTTAGAGGTGATCCAATGCAAACAGTCAATGTTCGTGAGACTCGGGAAAGGCTCTCGCACCTCCTGGATGCTGTCGCGGCCGGAGAGGAGATCACAATTCTCCGCCATGGAAAACCCGCTGCCCGCTTGACGGCGCCGCACGTTGAGCAGGTTCGTTTCCTGGACCGCTCCGCCCTCCGGCGTGCGTTGCCCCCCTCCAGGGAAAGTGCGGCGGATGCGGTTCGAATCCTTCGGGACGATGAGCGTTACTGATGCTTTATTTCGACACGAGCGCGTTGTTGCCTTACTACCGGGAGGAACAGGCCAGTGGGCGTGTCGAGGCGTTGTTGCTGGCTCAGTCGCAACCCGTGCTGATCAGTCATTTGACGGAGGTGGAAGTCGCTAGCGTCCTGGCACGGTGGGTGCGCACGGGAGATCTGGATGATGCGGGTGCCAATCGGATCGAAAGCGCGTTTGGTGACGACGTTCGCCAGGGCCGCTTCGTCCGGTGTCAGGTTGAGCCCGCTCACTACCAGCGTGCCGTCCATTGGATCGGCACACGCAAGACAAGCCTGAGAACCCTGGATGCGCTCCATCTGGCATGCGCCGAGCATCACCAGGCATGTTTGATCACGGAAGATGATGCCTTGTTGCACGCGGCGGTGTTCTTTGGTTTGGATGCCAGAAAGGTGACGGGTTGAGGCTTGCATGCAGATTGACCTGGCGCCTGGGCGTGGCCGGATAGTGGTTCGGGACTGAGATGCGGCCTCCAAGGACTGGCACTGCAGAGACAGTTGCATTGGATAGTGGGTCGTTGGACCGGGTCCTAGCGCACAGCCCTGCCCTGCGGCCCTCACCCCCGGCCCCTCTCCCGCAAGCGGGCGAAGGGAGGGTTGTGGTGGGCGTTTGTTCCCTGAAACTGAGCCGCGATGCGGTTGCGGAGCGCCTGCTGGGGGCTCGGCTGGTGTTTGTGCCGCCGGGGCGTGCGCCGGTGGGTGTGTCTGCGATGCTGGGATGGGGGCGCAAGCGCACGGCGTCGCGGGCACGGAAACTGGCGGCGCGGCATGGCCTTCCGTTCATCTCGGTCGAGGACGGCTTTCTTCGGTCGTTCGGCCTGGGCGTGAACGGGATTCCGGCGCTTTCGGTGGTGGTCGACGACCTCGGCATCTACTTCGATGCACGCAGTGAATCCCGGCTCGAGCGGCTGATGCAGCAGGGCGGCTTTGAACCGGAGCTGCTGCAGGAGGCGGAGCGGGTGCTGCAGTGGCTCCGGGATCACCGGCTGACCAAGTACAACGTCGGGGACGAGGTTCCGCCCGGCACGTTCGATTTGCGCGTGAGCCGGGTGCTGGTGGTCGATCAGACGGCGGGCGATGCTTCGATCGCCGGCGGGCTGGCGGACGAGGGCACGTTCATCCAAATGCTCGAGGCTGCGGTTCGGGAGAATCCCGGTTCGGAAGTGTGGATCAAGACGCATCCGGATGTGCTGGCCGGCAGGCGCCGGAGTTGTCTGTCCGGCGTGCGCGCACAACCGAACCTGCGCTGGATCAGCGAGGATTGGCATCCGCATTCGCTGCTTCCGCACTTCGATCGCGTGTACGTGGTGAGTTCGCAGCTCGGGCTGGACGCGTTGATTGCGGGCAAGCCGGTGACCTGTTTCGGGATGCCGTTCTACGCGGGCTGGGGCCTTACGGACGACCGGGTCGCCTGTCCGCGCCGCAGTGCGAGGCGCACGCTACAGGAGCTGATTGCCGCGGCCTATCTGCTCTATCCGCGTTACCTGGGTCCGGTGACGGGGGGGCAGGGCGATTTCTTTCAGGTCGCGGCGTTTATTGTCAGGCAAAAGGAGGCCGTGGCCCGTTTTCCCCGGCGGGTGTTCTGCGTGGGCTTCGAGTTCTGGAAGCGGCGTTACGTGCGTCCCTTTGTGCCAGCGCGGGAAGTCCACTTTCTGCGTTCGCTGCGTCAACTCGCCGATGCGGCTCCGGGGCCTGACGATGTGGTCGCCTGCTGGAGCGTGCCCGGCGATTCGCTGCTGAGCCTGGTGCGCGATGCAGGATGCCGGCTCTGGCGCATGGAGGATGGTTTCTATCGCTCGG
>PUNN01000158.1 GCA_003552605.1 Phycisphaeraceae bacterium | reverse complement strand
ACTTCCTCGAGGGCCGCGATGACTACATCCAGGCCAACGAGACCGCCGCGGCTGCGAAGTAGCCCGCCCCGCTGCCGGCCGCGGCCCTGCCGGTTGCCACTACCACCCGTTCCGCCGGAGCCCCGCCACCATGGCCACGTCACCGACCGCAGACATCGGACTCATCGGCCTCGCCGTCATGGGCCAGAACCTGGTGCTCAACATGGCCGACCACGGCTTCAATGTCGCCGTGTTCAACCGCACCACCGCGAAAATGCATGAGTTCGTGGAAGAAGCGAAGCAGTCCGAGCCGTCTGCCGGCCGGCTCGTGCCGTGCGAGACCTACCGCGAGCTTGTCGCCTCGCTCAAGCGGCCGCGGAAGCTTATCATCATGGTCAAGAGCACCGCCAAGGCCGGCCACGTGCGCGATGCGGTCGATGGCGTCATTGACGACCTGCTTCCGCTGCTCGAGCAGGATGACATCATCATCGACGGTGGCAACTCGAACTGGAACGTCACCATCCGACGCGAGAAGGAGCTGAGGGAAAAGGGCATCCGCTTCATCGGCACCGGTGTCTCCGGTGGCGAGGTCGGCGCGCGCTTCGGCCCATCGCTGATGCCCGGCGGCGACAGCAAGGCATGGGAGAGCCTCAAGCCCATCTGGACCGCCATCGCCGCCAAGGTCGACCCGGCCACGGGCAAGCCGATCGAGGACTATGCCCCCGGCAAGCCCATCACCGCCGGCGAGCCATGCACGGCGCACATCGGCCCCGATGGCGCCGGCCACTACGTCAAGATGGTGCATAACGGCATCGAGTACGGCGACATGCAGCTCATCTGCGAAGCCTACTTCATCATGAAGCAACTGCTCGGCATGGAGGCCGGCGCGATCGGCGAGGTGTTCCATACATGGAACGAGGGTGATCTCGATTCATTCCTCATCCAGATCACCGCGGACATTCTCCAGCAGAAAGACCCGCAAGACCCTTCACGCTATCTCGTGGATGCGGTGCTCGATACCGCCGGGCAGAAGGGCACGGGCAAGTGGACGAGCGACAGTGCGCTCGAGCTTGGCGTGCCGGCTTCAACCATCGCCGAGGCCGTCTTCGCCCGCTGCATCAGCGCGATCAAGGATCAGCGTGTGGCGGCATCGAAGGTGCTCCAGGGCCCGGCCGCGCAGCCCGCCTTCGACCGCGAGCAGACCCTCACCGCCATCCGCGATGCGCTCTACTGCTCGAAGATCTGCTCCTACGCCCAGGGCTTCCAGCTCATGGCCGAAGCGCAGCATGAGTACAACTGGAAGCTCGACTTCGGCAGCATCGCGATGATCTGGCGCGGCGGGTGCATCATCCGCGCCCGCTTCCTCCAGAAGATCAAGGAAGCTTACGACCGCCAGGCCGACCTGCCCAACCTGCTGCTCGATGACTACTTCCGCGAGCAGGTCCACCAGGGCCAGGCCAACTGGCGAAAGGTGATCGCCCTCGCCGCGGAGGCCGGCGTGCCGTGCCCGGCGTTCATGTCCGCGCTGAGCTATTACGATGGCTACCGCTCGGCCGTGCTGCCGGCGAACCTGCTCCAGGCCCAGCGCGACTACTTCGGCGCCCACACCTTCGAGCGGATCGACAAGCCCCGCGGCCAGTTCTTCCATGTCGACTGGCCCGATCCGGCCCGACCGCAGGTGGCCGTGTAGCCCCGGCGCAATGCCCAGCAGGCACGCTTTGAAGACACCAGATGGTATCTTCCCACCCCCCGCCTCCCCGATGTCCCGGGCGGGGGAGGGGGTAAGGGCGGGGCAGGGTGAGCGCATGCAGCGGGGGTGGTATGGTCAGCAGCCACCCCCGTAACTTCGGCTCATGGCCATGCAGCTCCGAGGGTTCAGGCTGCCTCGCGGGCCACGCGGCCTCGCATGGCCATCGGGCTGAAGACCCCCGGAAAGCCCGCTGACCATGCCACCCAACATTCGCTGGCCACAAAGGAACCCCGGGTCGCGTGTCATGCCCCACGTCCTCGCAGCCGTCGGCCCGCCGTGGTCGGCCACGGCGGGAGGTGGTATCATCCGCGGTCTTTCAATATTCCCCGTAACGCACCGAGAGAATGGTCCCCATGGCAATGCGTACCCACACCTGCGGCGAGTTGCGCTCCGAGCACATCGATCAGACCGTCACCCTCTGCGGGTGGGTCAACAATTATCGTGACCACGGTGGGGTGATCTTCATCGACCTGCGCGACCGTGCGGGGCTGACCCAGGTCGTCTTCCGGCCGAGCTACCAGGAGGCCCACGCCCTCGCCGACAAGCTTCGCCACGAGGATGTGGTGCAGGTCACCGGCATCGTCGAGGCCCGCGGCGTCGACCCCGAGACGGGCAAGGACCTGACCAACCCGCGACTGGCCACCGGGCAGATCGAAGTGGCCGGCCATGCACTGGAGGTGCTCAACAAGTCCAAGACCCCACCGTTCTTCCCCGAAGATGCCGAGCGGGTCAACGAGGAGCACCGCCTGCGCTACCGCTTCGTGGACCTTCGCCGGCCCCGCATGCAGCAGATCATGGCGACGCGGTACCGCGTGAGCAAGATCATGCGCGACTACTTCGATGAGCGGGGCTTCTACGAGATCGAGACCCCTTTCCTGTGCCGTTCGACACCGGAAGGTGCCCGCGACTTCCTCGTGCCCTCGCGGCTTCAGCCGGGCACCTTCTACGCCCTGCCGCAGAGCCCACAGCTTTTCAAGCAGATCCTGATGACCGCCGGCATGGAGCGGTACGTGCAGATCGTCCGCTGCTTCCGCGATGAAGACCCCCGCGCCGACCGGCAGGCGGAGTTCACCCAGCTCGACCTCGAGATGAGCTTCGTCACGCGCGATGAGGTGATGGACGTCTGTGAAGGGATGATCCGCCGCATCTGGCAGCAGGTGCTCGATGTCGATGTCCCGCCCGTGCCGCGGATGAGCTACGCCGAGGCGATCAGCCGTT
>PUNN01000321.1 GCA_003552605.1 Phycisphaeraceae bacterium | reverse complement strand
CGGGGCCTGAACATCTGCCCCGTGGCGGCCGCCTGTCTGACTCCCCTGCCGGCGCCCTGTGGCTGCTGCCGGTGTGCATCTTCGGCTTCGCCCTGTGCCCGTACCTGGACCTGACCTTCCACATCGCCCGACAGACCGCGCCGGATGCCCGGGCGGCGCGGCAACGGTTCGCCGTCGGTTTCGGCGTCTTCTTCCTGGCCATGATCCTGTTCTCACTGCTCTATGCGCCGCAGTTGCGGGTGCTGATGGCGGGCGAGCCGATCGATGCAGCATCACCCGCGGTGCGGGGCATGCCGGAAGGCTTCTTCAACGTGCTCGGGATTCACCTGATGCTCCAGGCGGGGCTGACGATCCTGCTGCACCTGCGGGCCCTTCAGCGGGTGATGGCTTCATCGCTGTGGCTGGCTATCGGCCTCGCGGCGTGTGTGCTCCTGCCGGTGCTGCTGGCATGGCTGGTGCGTGATGTCGATACCGGGCTTGCTTTCGATGGCCGCGAACTGGTCTACCGCCTGCTGCTGGCCTTCTACGGGCTGATCCTGCCCGGCTATGTGTGGCTGTGCATGTGGCCGCGGCGGGGTGACCCCGCTGCCACCGCGCCGCAGCGGCGCCAATGGGTCATCCTGATCGTGTCCACGGTCATCGCGGCTCCGATGTACACGGTCGGTTTTCTCGGGGAGCATCCGATGTGGCTCGTGCCCGGTGTGGCGGTGATGCTGCTGGCACGTCTGGCGATCGGCCAGAAGCAGAACCCGGGTGTGCAAGCAGCCCGGGGGGATAGCCCGAGGCCATGAAAAACCCACACAAGCGCCGGCTTTTCAGCGAGTTCCTAGTGATCTTCGCCCTCGGGCCGCTTGTGGTCTGGTTGATTGGTCAATGGCAACCGGGTGTGCTGGTCACGCTGATTCCTCTGCTCTGGCTGGCAGCGCTGGGCTGCGCGGTGGTGCTGCTTCTGGACCGCCGCTTCGACCGCGGCCGGTTCTGCCGGCTTCGTGTGCCGCGGCGGGCCTGGCCGGTGGTGCTCGGGCGTTTTGCACTGCTGGCCGCGCTGCTGGTCGTCCTTGTGGCGCTGCTGCGGCCGGAGTCACTGCTGAACCTGCCTCGGCAGCAGCCCGGACGATGGGTGGTGCTGATGCTGCTGTATCCGTGGCTGAGCGTCTATCCGCAGGGGATCATCTGGCGGGCATTCCTGCTGCATCGCTACGCCCCCCTTTTCGGCATGGGCTGGGCGGCCATCGTGGTTGCCGCAGCCGCGTTCGCCTGGGCACACGCCCCGTTCGACAACATCCCCGCCCTGGGGCTGACGTTCATTGGTGGGCTGATGTTCACCCATACCTATCTCAAATATCGCTCGCTCTGGCTGGCCTTCTTCGAGCACACGCTGTACGGCTGCTTCGTGTTCACCATCGGCCTGGGCGACTTTCTTCGCGATGGAACGATGGGCTCGCTGGGGGTGTTGCTCGGGGGATGAATCTGGCGGCCTACCCCCGGGGCGCGGCGATTTCCCGGCCCATCCTTATCTGGAGGTAGCCGACCGCGTCATCGCGGAATACAATTCCAGATATGGGACAGAAACTGGACAGGCCGACTGCCATCGCTGCGGGGAAAGGGGCCGAGATGGGCGAGGACATCCCCCCGCGTATCATCCTGCTGGTCGATGTGCGAACCGCTTACGGGAGGGGGGTGTTGCGCGGCGTGGCGGATTTTGTCTCGCACCACCGACCCTGGCTGATGTTTCTTGAAGCGGCGGGCAAGCTGATGCCGGATACCGGGGGCTGGCCCGTCAGCGGCCTGATTGCCGGCTTTCCCCATTTCAGCCCGAAGCATCTCGGACCCATCATCAAATTGCGCGAGCAGGGCGTGCCCGTGGTCGCCCTCACCCCCTTTCACCAGGAGGAATTCACGGCGAGCGTACAGCCGGACCATGAGGCGGTCGGCCGTATCGCCGCCGAAGACCTCATGGCGCGCGGGCACCACCACTACGCCTTCTGCGGCAAACCGGGTGATCCCGATGCCGACCGGCGCCAGGCCGGCTACGCCGAGGCGCTGAAGGCAGCGGGTCATGCGTGCCACTGGTTCGAGCCCAGCGAATCGCTACGGCAACGCTGGAACTGGCGAAGCGAACAGGCGGAACTGGTGCAGTGGCTTGGTCAACTGCCCAAGCCCGTAGGCGTGATGACCTTCAGCGACCGCCGTGCGCGGCAGGTGCTCGATGCCTGCCTGATGGCACGGCTTCGGGTGCCGGAGCAGGTGGCGGTGATCGGTGCTGGCAACGATGAAATCCTCTGCAACCTCGCCAACCCGCCCATTTCGAGCGTGGACCTCGCCGCGCAGCAGGTCGGCCGTGAAGCTGCGCGCAGGCTCGATGCGCTGATGCAGGGTGAAACGCCCCAACCCCGCCACCTGTGCATCCGTCCCACCGGCCTGGTCACCCGCACGAGCAGCGACATTCTCGCGATGGATGATGAACTCGTGGTCAAGGCGGTGCGGTATATCCGCGAGCACGCGCATGAAGGCATCGGCGTCGGCGACGTGGTCGATGCGGTGGGCGGCTCGCGCCGGCTGCTCGAGCGCCGCTTCCGCGAAGCACTCGACCGCACCATCCATGATGAGATCGCCGAGCGCCGTCTTGAACGAATCAAGCACCTTCTCGCCACGACGGATATGCCGATGCGGGAGCTTGCCAAGCGGATGGGCTTCCGCGAGTCCAAACGGCTCAGCGAATTTTTCAGGTCGCACACCGGGCAAAGCCCGAGGATATACCGGCGATCGCTGACCGAGTAGGCCAGCAACTCTATGGCCGGGCAGCCATGTTGTCCGACGCGCGGCGGGCGCCGTTGCGGGCTCGAGCGTACTTCACCGATCACTCTACCGGCCGCAGACCCCACCGGCAGCTTCCCCCCGGAAATCCTTGCTGACCATGCCACCCACGATACATGCGTTCCAGGGCG
>PUNN01000047.1 GCA_003552605.1 Phycisphaeraceae bacterium | reverse complement strand
GGCCGCGACGGCCGCCGCCCCGGATCGGGGATTCAACCGTGCCAAGAACGGTGACGCCAAGCGACGGCATGGCTTCAAGCACTGCGTCCAGAACGGCCTCGGCCTCGGCATCACCGAGCACACCACCGCGACGGCGGCTACCCCCATAAGCAGCCGTGCGGGGCGGGTTCGTCCCGGCGATGGTATCTGCCTCGTAGTGGGGCTTGATGAGCGTGACGATGCGACCTCGCCGCGGCGCTGCGATGGCCCCAGCGGTTTCGCCCGGCCGCAGCCATGGCAGCGCGGCGGGGATGGCGCGGACCTGTCGCGTCCAGCCGAGGTCGAGGCAGACGAAGTCACAGCCCGGGAAATCGGGCAAACCCATCGGGTCGAAGTGAAGGACGTTGGTCCGCTCGAGGACCGTCACGCGGGCATCCTGGCGAAGCGGCCACGCCAGGATGCCGTAAGCCGTATCGACCGCGTAAACCCGGCGAGCGCCCGCTTGCAGCATGCAGTGAGTGAAACCGCCGGTGCTGGCGCCAAGGTCGGCACAGATGGCGCCGTGCAGATCAAGGTCGAATGCCTTGATGGCGGCCTCCAGCTTCAGGCCGCCGCGCGAAACGTAGCGGGCGGGATCACTCACGCGATGAGGTTACCAGCAGCGAACCGGCCACGGGCAAGCGGCCACATCGACCGGAATCGCCCGCCCCGTGGCCGCGCGCTGCAGCCAGGGCAAACGCATGTAGGTGCGAAACAGGGTGGCATGGTCAGCGGCTTCCGGGGGTGTCCGCAGCCGATGGCCATGCAGGTTCGTAAAAGCGGGTTTGCCGCATGGCCATCAGCCGAAGACGGCTGCTGACCATGCCACCCATGCTACATGCGTTCGCCCTGGCGCTGCGGCAGATCAGCGTTGCCGGCCCGGGGCCGTCTGTCCACGTGTCAGCAGCACCAGCATGGGCGCCACGATCGAGCCGGCCAGCAGAAACGTAAAGGCCAGCATCACCTGTTCACGGCCGGTGCCGCGCGCAATGAAGATCATCGACACCGCCAGCCAGCCGAGGGCGAAAATCACCGCGAGAGTATCCAGTTGCTGTTTGATCGGCCGGTCTTCCGGCAACGGCAGCATCATGGCGGCGGGCACGATGATACAGCCGGCACCGATGAGGCAGGGAATGAGAAAGTGATCGAAACCAAGCATGAGCCAGGCCGAAATCACCGCCGCGGCCCATGGCAGTGCCATGGCCAGCACCAGCATGGCCACCCGTCCCGCATAGGTGTGGCGCTCACCTGCCTCGCTTGCACGGCCGGCACGCAGGGCATCGAGGCATTGACGCAGCAGTGCCCGGGCATCCGCCCGCTCGGGCTCGGCTTCCAGCACGCGCAGCAACTGCTCGGCTGCCGGGCCGTGGCGACCCTGGGCCATCAATTCGCGGGCATGTTCGAGCGGATCATCCATTCGTACCACAGCCAGCGGCCGGCTTCAGCTTCCCGTGACTTTGCGTATTGCATCGCAGATCACCGGGACATTCTGTTCGTTCATCCCGGCCACATTGATCCGGCCTGAACCGACGATGTAGATCGAATCCTCGCGACGCAGGCGCTCGACCTGGTCACGGCTGAGGCCGGAGAAGCTGAACATGCCGTTCTGCCGGGTGATGAAGTCGTTGCCCTTGGGCGAGAGGTTCACCCCTCGCTCATCGAGTGCGCGTGCAAACGTCTGGCGAATGCCGTTGATGCGGTCGCGCATTGCCGCCACTTCCTGTTCCCACTGGCGGCGGAGCCCATCGTCACCGAGGATGGTGGTCACGATCGAGCCGCCGTGGGCGGGCGGATTCGAGTAATTGGCGCGGATGACGGTTTTGAGCTGGCTGAAGACGGCATCGGCGGCGGCAGGCGTAGCGGCGACGATGCTCAAAGCGCCCGTGCGCTCGTTGTAGAGACCGAAGTTCTTCGAGAAGCTGCTGGCGACGAGCATTTCCGGGACGTGGCGGGCGAGGGTTCGCACACCGAGGGCATCGGGCTCGAGCCCCTCGGCAAACCCCTGGTATGCGAAGTCGACAAGTGGCACGAGTTGCCGCTCGGCGACCGTGCGGGCAATCTGTTCCCACTGCTCGGGCGTCGGGTCGGCGCCAGTGGGGTTGTGGCAGCAGGCGTGGAGCACCACGACATCGCCGGCCGGGATCTTCTCGAGCGCGGCGATCATGGCATCGAAGTCCAGACCGAACGCCGCGGCGTTGTAGTACGGATACGTCGCCGTGGTCAGGCCCGCTGCGCGGAACACCGCATCGTGGTTGGCCCACGTCGGGTCACTGACGTGAATGGTCACCTGCCCGTGGATGCGCGACAGCAGGTCGCCGGCGACGCGGAGCGCCCCCGTTCCGCCGGGGGTATGGGCGGTGACGAGGCGGCCGGAATCGGCCAGCGATGGATCATCGAAAATCAGTTCCTGCACAGCCCGCGTATAGGCCGCATCACCGGGAATGGGCCGGTAGCTCTTGCTGCTTTCGCTTTGCAGCAGGTGCTTCTCGGCCTCCCGGACGGTCTCGAGGATGGGCGTCTTGCCCTCGGCGTCCTGGTAGACACCGACCGAGAGATTGACCTTGGCCGGGTTGGTGTCGGCATTGAATGCCTCGGTCAGGCCAAGAATGGCATCGGGCGGTGCGGTCTGAACGTTATCAAAGATCATCGGTTGGCTCCTGATCACCGTGCCGGCGGGGTCGTCCGGTGCCGGTTGTGTTTCTCTATGGCCATGTTCGGCCCGGCCGCGACGGCCCTGCCCGCTTAGCGCGGCGAAAAACGTTACCACCCCACCCCGATTTCGGCAACGAGCCACACGGCCGGCACAGAGCACGGGGTGCATGACACTCCTCGCGGGGTGGGGTGGGGGTGATATGCTATACGCGGTTGCCGCTACGGAAGGCGGCAGGTCGGTTTATACAAGGAGGTCCGTGATGCCGGCACTGACAACTCGG
>PUNN01000306.1 GCA_003552605.1 Phycisphaeraceae bacterium | reverse complement strand
GTATAGCATATCACCCCCACCCCACCCCGCGAGGAGTGTCATGCACCCCGAGCCACATGCCTATGCCTTGGGGCTTGCCCGGGATATGCCGCATCCCTATATTCGTGCCCCACTGGTGGCCCCCGGCGATGCCGGCCCGCCCGAATGCGCTGCGATCCCGACCGGCGCCTGGGACAGCGGGGCCGAGCATCGGCATCGCCGCCACCGCCGCGACAGGTATCAGCGCCCGATGAAATCATCAATGCGACGGCCCGCGGGCCGCCGATAATCCGCTTAAAGCCTGCGACGCCGGCCCTGCCCCCATGGATGCGATCTGGACTGTTATCCCGCTTCTGGCCTGCACCTTCGGCGCGGTGCTGGCGCTGTTGCACGGCTGGGGCCCGGTCAATCGTCGTGTCCCGACTCACATCGCCGGCTGGTTTCTTGCCCTGACGCCGCTGAGTGGTTTCGCCATCTATCTCGCGCTGATGCCGCAGATGCTCGAGGAGGGGGCGATCATCTTCAGCACGCCGTGGATTCCCGGCCTCGGCATCGACTTCACGCTCTACCTCGATGGGCTGGCGGCGCTTTTTGCACTGCTGATCACCGGCATCGGGACGATGGTCATCCTGTACGGGGGCTATTACCACAAGGGCGATCAGTCGGCATGGCTGTTTCAGCTTTACATGATGCTGTTCATGGTCTCGATGCTCGGGCTGGTCGTCAGTGGCGACCTGATCCTGATGTTCTGCTTCTGGGAGGGCACGAGCATCACCTCGTTCCTGCTGATCGCCTACAAAGGCAAGGAGGAGGCGGCACGACGTGGCGCATTGAAAGCCCTGCTGGTCACCGGTGCCGGCGGCATCGCCCTTCTGGTGGGCATCATCCTCATGGCCGTGGTTCTCGGGACAACGGACATGGCCGCGGTCCTCGCCGGTGGAGAAGCCCTGCGCGAGAGCGTGCTTTACCCGGGCATCCTGGCCATGATCCTCATCGGCGCATTTACCAAGAGCGCGCAGACACCGTTCCACGGATGGTTGCCCGACGGGATGACGGCCCCGACCCCGGCCAGTGCGTTCCTGCATTCAGCGACGATGGTCAAGGCAGGGGTGTACCTGCTGGCACGGCTGAATCCGGCCCTTGCAGGAGAAGGGCTGGATGCATGGTTCTGGCTGCTGACCAGTGTGGGATTCGCCACCATGCTTGTGGGCGCCTACCAGGGCATCCGACAGCATGATCTCAAGGCGTTGCTTGCCTACTCGACCATCAGCCAACTCGGGGTGCTGGTGATGCTGACCGGGCAGCAGGCCGAAATCGCGTTCAAGGCCCTGGTGGTGGGGATCCTCGGCCACGCACTCTACAAGAGCGCTCTGTTCCTCCTGGTCGGCATTGTGGACCACGAAACGGGCACGCGCGACCTGCGACGGCTCGGTGGGTTGAAGGAGCAAATGCCGCGGACGGCGGTGTTTGCGTTCATCGGCTGCCTCTCGTTCGCCGGCCTGCCGCCGCTGATGGGCTTTCTGGCCAAGGAGACGATGTTTGAAGCCGTCAGTCATGCCGGCACGCTCGGCCCCACCCTCGCCGTGATACTCTCGGCCGGGGCGGTCGCGGCGGGCGCGATGATCTTCTGCCAGGCGGCAATCCTGCTCTTTGAAACCTTCGGTGGTCATCCAGCGGACCCGGCTCATCCTCCCCACGGCCACGAGCCGCCGATGGGAATGCATATCGGCCCCGGTATCCCGCTGGCGCTGTCCGTGCTGCTGCCCCTGCTCGCCCTCGCGGGCATGACCGGCACCGAGAGGCTGCTGACCACCGGGGCTTCCAACGTCGCTCCGCACGAGCAGGTCAAGGTCACGCTCGAGCTCTGGCACGGGTTCAACGTGCCGCTGATGATGAGCATCGTGGCGGTGGCTGCGGGGACGGTGCTTTTCATCCAGCGACACGCGTTCCGGGGCTTTCAGCAGCGTGTGAGTGTCGGGCCATGGTGTGATGGGCTTTACGATGGCGGGCTGAAGTTGATCGATGGAGCTTCATGGCTCGCCTGCCGTGTGCAGAATGGCCTGCTGCGGATGTACCTCATCATCATGTTCTTGGGCCTCGGCGCGCTGATCCTCTGGTTCGGGCGGCCGCCGGCGATCGATCAACTGCCCCCACTGCGGCTGGAAGAAAGCTGGAAGGTGCTCCGCGCGGTTGCTGTGGTGCTGGCCGTGGCCGCCGCGGCGGCCACAATCGCCCTCAAGCGTGACCTGTACGCCATCCTGGCGCTGGGGGCTTCAGGACTGGCCGTGGCGGTGCTGTTTCTGCTGATCCCCGCCCCGAGCGTGGCGCTGGTGATGATCGTGGTCGACCTGCTGGTACTGGTGATCCTCGTGCTGGCGCTTCGCAAGTTCCCGGAAGCCCAGCGTCGCGGTGCTGATGTGCTCGATTACCAGGAAAGCGCGCCGGGCCAGTTCCGCGATGCCATCGTCGCCGGCATCAGTGGCCTGGTGGTCATGCTGATCACCTTCAACGTGCTTGTCACCCGGCCTGATATCGGCATGGATGCGATGGCCATGGTCCAGCAGGATCCGGACCGCTTTGTGCGTGACAGCGCAATCGAGCCATTTTTCTACGAATTCACGTATCCACTCACAGGTTCCACCGACCTTGTCGGCGGCATACTGATCGTCTTCCGGGCCCTGGACACATTGATTGAGGTGGCAGTGTTCGCCCTCGCAGGCGTGGGTGTATATACGCTGCTGTGGTACGCCTCGCGGGAGGCCGGTGATGTCGAGCCGCCGGACCAACCCCACATGGCAAACCTGCGCGCCAAGGCCAAGGGCATTTTCGGTGTGGCCGAATCGCCCTTCGCCCACGGCCTTGCCTACATCATCCTGCCCTTGTCAATCATGCTCGCGGCCACGCACGTGCTCTACGGGCATGACCAGCCCGGCGATGGCTTCACGGCGGGGGTGATCATCAGCCTGGGCGTGGC